>JAHEEY010000080.1 GCA_024640485.1 Chloroflexota bacterium
CTGGACTCTTTTAAGTCGCCGCTGGTCTTCAGATTGAGGAACAGGGCGCCGTAAGCGGTGAATACCGCCACCGTGGTCAATCCTGCCAGCAGCGCATACGGGTTCAGCAGCGCCCAGAAACCGCCTACATAGGTCATGCTGGCGTCAATCTCCAGGCCGCGAAGCATGTTGGCGAAGGCCACCCCCAGCAGCAGCGGCGGCACCACGCTGCCCACGAAAATGCACCAGTCCCACAGCGACCGCCATTTGGGATTGTCATCTTTACTGCGGAATTCGAAGGCCACCCCGCGGACGATCAAGGCAACCAGCAGCAGGAAAAGCGCCAGGTAGAAACCGCTGAACAAGGTAGCATACCAGTGGGGGAAAGCGGCAAAAGTGGCCCCGCCGGCAGTCAGCAGCCACACCTCATTTCCGTCCCAATGGGGGCCGATAGTGTTGATCATCATCCGGCGAGTTTTGTCATCTTTTCCCAGAAAAGGGAGCAGGATACCCACCCCGAAATCAAATCCTTCCAGGACGAAAAAGCCGATGTAGAGGACAGCAATCAGAATGAACCAGAGTATATTGAGATCCATATATCACCTCAGAAGCCGTTCACCAGGCTGAACGGGAAATCGTCAATCACCAATGATCGAAACGGCCGGCTGCGGCTCGGAATGGCCGGTTGGATGGTCCAGGGTAACTTTGCGGGCGAACTTGACCAGCAGATAGACGTCGGCGACCATCAGCAGGCCGTAAAGCAGGGTGAAGCCCAGCAGGGTGGTCCACAGGGCGCCGGTGGAAACGTTGAGCGAAATGCCGTCCGGGACCTTCATCAAACCGAATACCAGCCAGGGGTAGCGGCCAACCTCGGTCAGAATCCAGCCGGTGCTGTTGGCTAGAAAGGGGAAGGCGATGAGCAGCGGGAAAAAGCGCAGCAGCCGGGCGCCCTCGAATTCACCGCCCATGGAGGTCAGCAGGGCGTATGCCGCCGCCACCAGCATCAAGGTGCCGGCACCGACCATCAGCCGGAAGCTCCAGTAGCTGATTGCCACCGGCGGCACATAATCTCCTGGGCCGTAAGTCTGCTCGTATTCCGCTTGCAGCTGGTTGATCCCTTTCACTTCGCCGTTGGCTTGATCCAGGGCCAGCAAGCTCAGCAGACTGGGCACCCGGATGGCGAAGACATCTTTGCGCGCCTTTTCATTGCCGATGGTCAGCAGTGAGAGCCCTGCCGGGTTCTCGGTGTCCCACAGCGCTTCGGCGGCGGCCACCTTCATTGGCTGGGACTCTACCAGGTGCTGCATCTGGCTGTGTCCGGTCATGGCCACCCCAAGGGTCGCCAGGATGCCGATGGTGGCGGCGATTTGGAACGATTGGCGGAACAGCTCGCCGTGCTCACCCTTTTTCATCAGATGATAGGCGCTGATCCCCAGGACGAAGAAGCAGGCGGTGGTCAGGCCGCTGGTGACCACGTGGGGGAATTGGGTCCAAATGTTGGGGTTGAATATTACCGCGAAGAAATCGGTCATCTCCGCCCGGCCGTTATTGAGCACGTACCCCACCGGCTGCTGCATGAAGGAGTTGGCGATCAGAATCCACAGCGCCGAAACATTAGAGGCGATGGCCACAATCCACATCGCGGCGGCATGCATCCGCGGCGAGACCTTGTCCCAGCCGAAAATCCACAGCCCCAGGAACGTAGATTCCAGAAAGAAGGCTACCAGCGCCTCGATGGCCAGCGGCGCCCCAAAAATGTCGCCCACAAAACGGGAATACTCCGACCAGTTCATCCCGAACTGAAATTCCTGGACGATACCGGTGACCACCCCCATGGCGAAATTGATCACGAACAGCTTGCCCCAGAAATGGGTCATCTGCCGGAAAACTTCCTTCTTGGTGCTGACGTAAAGCGTTTCCATGATGGCTACCAGAATGGAAAGCCCCAGGGTCAGCGGCACAAAGAAGAAATGGTAAATCGTTACCGTGGCGAACTGTAATCGTGAAAGCGTAACAGCATCCATATAGCATCCTCCCTGAACTCGCGGTGTACCGTGGGTGACTGCAAAACTGAGAGAGCCGGCGGATGAGCCGGCTCCACCGCGGCAGGCGACATCGCCAGCTGCCGGCTCGCCCACGCTGATACTCAAAATCATAAGCCAGTGGTGGGCCGCTTCCAAGTGAAGAATGTCACTCCTCCCTGGAGGAATGTCACTGTCGGCTGAATTGGGTGGCGTCATTAGCGGCCCCTTAGGCCATTTGGCTCGTGACAAAAGGGCTGCTATCGTCGTAATATCAAGCGATACCAAGTGGAGGAATTTAGGCGATGCTCAAGACCAGACGGATACTATTGCCTTTGGCCGCCGGCCTGCTGGGGGCTGGACTGCTGGCAGCCATCCGGCTGCTGACATTTTTGTGGGCCGCCGGGCCCGAATTCGCCCTGGACCTTTTTAAGGAGGATTGGCAGCTTGTCTTCCCCATGATCGCCGCCTTCGGAGTGCAGATGGCCCTCTACGTGGTGCTCAAAAAGCGGCTGTTTGTCCCGGTGGAAAGTACCGGCCCCAGCGGCATGATGACTGGTGCCAGCGGCGGCATGTCCTCCGCGGCGATGGTGGCCTGCTGCGCCCACCGGGTCGCTGACCTGGCCCCAATACTGGGGGCCACCGCCCTGGCCACCTTCCTGACCGACTATCGAATGATCTTCATGGGTGTGGGATTAGCCAGCTCGCTGATCGGCACCCTGGTGATGCTTGCTATTTTACGCAGAGAGTGGCGCAGAGCGGTCGGACAGATCGCCCTGGCCGGAGAGTAATATTGAACAAACGACTCAGTTTTGTGATTGCTGTAGGGCTGCTGATCCTGGCCGCCTGCGGCCCGTCAGCGGACGATAATCAAGCGTCTGGCCCGACGGCCGAGGCTGGTGGCGGTGTGGCCGCTTTCATGGAAGGTCAGCCGCGTGTCGATGATCAGGGCGCGGTGACCGTCACCGTCACTCCCATGGGCAGGCCAGCCGCCGATGGCTCACTTGCTTTCGAAGTCGCCATGAACACCCATTCGGTGGACCTGGTCATGCCACTGGCGGCACTGGCCACCTTGACCAGTGACAGCGGCTTGAGCCTGCCGGCAGACAGCTGGGACGGTCCCCAAGGGGGCCACCACGTCAGCGGCACCCTGACGTTTGCCCTCACCCCGGAGCAGCTGAAGCTGTTGGAGAGCGCCGGCTCCTTGACCTTGACCATCCGCGATGTCGATGCCCCGGAACGGAAGTTCAGCTGGTAGGCTACCCTGGCCGACAAAATTAACTCAAAGGAGCGCTCCTTTGTTGTATATAGGACTGGAATAGCTTCAGGATATTGACGCCTCCCGCCCTCGATGCGCCCCAAATTCACTATTTTGACTGCAAAAATCAGGATGTAGGTTACAATCACCGCCTATGGTAGAAAAGGTATCGACGCCGCCGGTCCTTCCGGATGCGTTTCGGGTGAAGAGCCGCTCCATTCTGATTGCCCTAAGTTTTCCAACCATCGCCATGATTCTCAATGGATCGATGTTTGGTGTCGCCCTGCCCACGATTCGGGATCAATTTGGCATGTCGGCCGACATGGCTGCCTGGCTGACCATCGCCTTCTCACTCCCTTTCATGATGTTAATGCCCTTGTTTGGCCGGCTGGGTGATGAGTTGGGCCGGGCCAACCTGCTGATGACCGGGCTGGCCATCTTCTGCCTCGGTTCCCTGTTGTCCTACCAGGCGGACTCGCTGCCGCTGCTGTTCGTCGGCAGGCTGATACAAGGGGCCGGCTCGTCGGGCGTGACCCCGCTGAGCCTGGCGATCATCGCCCAGCGCTTCTCGGAAGGGGAACGAGGCAAAGCGATGGCCGCCTGGAACTCCACCGCCCCGGCGACCAGCATCTTTGCTCCCTCTATCGGCGGCTTCATGGTCGATCATCTGGGCTGGCGCTCCATCTTTCTGCCGGCGCTGGTGGTGGGGATCTTGGCGATGTTCATCATCCGCTGGAAGGTGCCCCCGCTGCGGGATAGGCCCAACTGGGCCATCCTGCGGACATTCGATTGGGGCGGCACTGTCCTGCTGGCGGGGTTGATCACCTTTGTGGTCCTCTATGTTTCCAGCCGCCCGGTGACCGGCGTAGAGCCGTTTATGGATTGGCGGCTGCTGTCAGGCGGGATACTGTTCGGCTTCAGCTTCGTCAGGATAGAGCGGCGCCACCCTCGCCCGCTGGTCAATCTCGACATACTGAAGATCCACGACTTCCGCATCGCTTCGCTCTCAGCGGCGATGCGCATGTCGATGATGGCCGGCATCGGCTTCCTCATCCCCCTCTATTTGAAAGACAACTACGGCCTCTCCGCCTCCCGTATCGGCCTGCTGGCCACCGCTCACTCCATCTCCCTTTTTGTGACCATTCGTAAGGGCGGGGCGCTGGCGGATCAATATCCCAACCGCTGGCTGGTGTCGGTGGGGATGACCTTGCAGCTGTTGGCCATGGCCTATTTCGCCTTCCTGCCGCAGGGAGCCTCGCTCACCTTGATTACTGCCGGCATCGTGGTCCATGGACTGTCTGCCGGCCTGTCGCTGGGGGCGCTGCACCGCACCGCCATGGGCAGCACCGACGAAGCCCATTCCGGTTCAGCTGCCGGGGTCTACTCCATGACCCGCTTCGCCGGCTCAATGCTGGCTGTGGCTATTGCCGGGATCATTTTGCAGAACGGCCTGGATAGAGGTCTGACGGTGCTGAACGCGTATCAGGTAGTTTACGCGTTTCTGGCCCTCACCGGGGTTGTCGGGGTGCTGCTGGCCCTCCGCCTGCAGGAATAAGCCGCTGAGACAAAAAACAGCCGGGGCAACCTCTCGCTCGCCCCAGCTGTTTCTTCACGTCTGAAAAATAGAGAAGTCAAGCCGCTAGCCACTCACCGCTTCTGTCTGATGCAGAACATGGTAATTGATATAGAGCGTTGTCACGAATAAGAACAGCGCCACCAGCTGGTGTGTCAGCGCCAGGACGATATTCACCTTAAACCAGACCACTGTGACCCCTAAGAAAATTTGAAGGGCGGTCAGCCCGACCATCCACAAGACCCCTTTGGCCACCTGCGCGGCATAACTCTGGCTGCGGGAGCGCCAATAGAGGATGAAGGCGGCTAACAGCACCGCGAAGGCGAACCAGCGGTGGATGAAATGGACCGTGGTTGTGGAGGAGAAGAAGTTATCCCACCACGGTTTCATCGCCGCCATTCCCGGCGGAATCAGCCGGCCGAACATCAGCGGCCATTGGTTGGTCAGATAGCCAGCTTTCAACCCGGCCATCAGGCCGCCGTAAGCGATCTGCAGGATCAGCACCGCCATCATGGTCGCCGCCAGCCGGAACTGGCTGCTGCCCAGCGCTTCGCGGTTGAAGCGGGGGAAATGGTTTTTGTGGTTGAACAGCGCCCAGGCGGCCAGCCCCAGCAGCAGGATGGCGGTCAGCAGGTGGATGGTCAGCCGGAAGTGGCTCACATGGGGGTTGTTTTCCAGCCCACTGCTGACCATATACCAGCCTAGATACCCTTGAAAGCCGAAAAGAAGGCCGATGGCGATGTACAGCGCCGACTTCTTTCTGGGGATAATCCCTTTCCATAGAAAACGAAGCAGCGGGATGGCTACGAAAAGGCCGGCGAAACGGGCTATCAGCCGGTGGAACCACTCCAGGTAAAAAATCTCCTTGTAGCCGGTCAAGGTCATTGTGCTGTTGATCTTCTGGAACTCGGGACTCTCTTGATATTTGGCAAATTCCGCCTGCCAGGCCGCTTCGCTAATGGGCGGGACGACGCCGCTGATTGGGTTCCACTCGACGATGGAGAGGCCGGAGCGGGTCAGCCGCACGGCGCCGCCAAAGACCACCATAAACATGATCAGCCCGCACACTACCAGAAGCCAGTTGGCTAATGCGTTGTTATCTTTTTCTGACATCGTTGTTCGTTTCCTTCATGGATAAATGTGACAAGGGCGCGGCCGCCCGGAGTTCTGCCGCTACGGCAGCGGCTGGGCCATTTCCGCCCGGGTAGGGGGATTGGCCCCTTTGCGGGAGCAGTTGATGGCCGCCGCCAAATTCGCGTAGTGCAAGCCCACCAGCAGCTGCTCCTTGGTCAGGTTCAAAATATGCTCCCTGTCTGCCAGCCAGCCGGCCCGGTCGAAGTGAGCCAGCAGCGCCGCCAGGAAGGTGTCGCCGGCGCCGACGGTATCGATGACTTCAACGGCCGGCGGGGCCGCCTTGATCTGCTCGCCGGCAGCGGTGTAGGCGGTGGCTCCAGCGTCGCCGGAGGTGACGATGCACAGGGCGATCCCCTGCCGGAACCAGCGGCTGATCTGCTGGCGCTGCGCTTCCCGGGGGTAGAGGAAGTCAAAATCAACCTGGCTCAGCCGGATGATGTCTACCTGTTCCATCCACCCTTCGAAGCGGCGCCGGTACGCGTCCGGATCAGGGATCAGGCCAGGACGCACGTTGGGGTCCAGCGAGATAATCCGCTGGCGCCGTTCCCGGGCCATCAACGCCTCCAGCGCCGAAGCCCCAGGTTCCATTACCAGCGAGATGGAGCCGAAATGGAGCGCTGTGATCGCTTCCGGCAGCTGGGGCAGTTCCGCAGCCGTCAGCATCCGGTCGGCGCTGTCGATGGCGTAAAAGCTGAATTGGGTTTCGCCGCCGTCGCTGGGTAGGCTGACGAAGGCCAGGGTGGTGGGGTTTTCAACCCGAATACAGCGGCTGGTATCCACCCCACTGTCTTTGAGAAAATCCACCAGCATGTCACCAAAGAAGTCGGTGGACAGCTTGCAGAAGAAGCCGGCGGGCGCCTCCAGCCGGCCCAGCCCCACGGCGATGTTGAATGCCGAGCCGCCGGGGCACGGTTGGTACCCTTGTCCATTGGGCAGCGGCACAAAATCAATCAATGCTTCACCACAGCATAGAATCATACGGTTAACCCCTTAGGTTGATGGTCACGGGTGCATTTTAGACGTTTTGGGAAGGGGTTACAAATCCTGGCCCATCCGCCGCCGCTGCTCCCCAGTCTACAGATAGCCGAGTTCATCCAGAATGGCGCTGGCGGCAGCTGCCGACTCCGCGGTCAGCACTTCCTTGATGCCGATGGCCAACCCGCCGACAGCCCGATCCCCTTTGAGTGCCGCCGCCAGCTCCTTGGCTATGGCCGCCCAGGGCGTTGGCTGGTCATCATTCGGGATGTACAGCCGGGCATCTTCCTTCAGCAGCAGCACCGGCAGCTGCTCAGCCGGGCTGCGGAACTGTTCCTCGCCAACCGTCAGCTGGTAGTGAACCTGCACCTGGCTGGCCCGGATGACTTCTAGCGATCCCAGGAATCGAGTGCCGCGCCTCTCTTTTCCGCTGCCGCTGTCCGAAGCCAGCACCCGCTCGATCAGCCCCCGCCGTTCAGCGATCCGCTGGCTGACGGATGTGTCCACCCGGCTGCGCGCTGGCTTATCCAATATCAGCCGGGCCGCCTGTGACAGGGGTAAGGCGCCCAATGCCGCCGCCGCTTCCGCTGTCGGCCCGGCCGCGGACAGCAGCCGATGGGACAGGCCGGCGAACTTGCTGCCCAATGCGGGATCATCGTTCAGCAGCAGTTGATCGGGCCGCTGCAGCCGGCCCGATCCATCCAGCAGCGACCGCTTGAGGGACAGCGGCTCCAGCAGATCCTCGCTGATGGCCCCCTGGGATAGCATAGTCCCCAGCGCCTGCCAGCATTGGTCTACAGTGTGCCGGTCGGCACGGTCCAAGGGCGTGTCCGCTTTCCAATTGTCCACGATTAGCGAAACAGTCTCGATAATGTCTTCGGCCGACGGCTCGTCGCGGACCCCCAGCCATTGATGCAGCGCCGCCAGGGCGCTGTCGGTAACCGGTTCAGCCACATGAACGCGGCCGCCCAGGAGGGTGACAGCAGAGCGAGAGGCGTAGCTGTGCAGCCCAGGGCGGAAGGAGCCGTCCATACAGGCCACCAGCGGCAGCCGGCTGAGCACCTCCTGCAGATCGGAGTCGTCCCGCAGCTCGCCCAGCCGCTCCGCCAGCAGCCGGCTCAGCCGGTGGCGGGCGTCGGAAGCGATGTCAAGGTTGTTCTCCAGGACCCGGGGCATCTGGCTGTGCACATAGGTGTCGAAGTCCAGCTCCTGCACCCCCAGATCGCGCAAGAACTGCCGCCGTCCGCCGATGGCCTCCAGGTCGACAAAGCCGGAAATCCCCAGCGGGTCGTCGAAGCCGCCGGGAATGTAAAGCTGCGCCAGCGGCCGCAGCTCCCCGGCTACGGGGCACAAGGGCAGCCGGCAGATCTCTCGCTGCAGCCCGGGGTCATCGGCGAAAATCTCGATCTGGCCCGACTCAAACCAGCGGAACAGCGCCGGCAGGTCCAGCTTCCCCAACTGCCAACTGCGCTCCAGCTGGTCGGGGCCCATCTGGGCAAGCAGATCGACCGCCTGGCGCACCCCAAAATCGGGCACGTATTGGCCTGGGAACCCCCGGCTGCCGACGGCGTCATGCAGCCAGGCCAGCTCCGGGAACAGCGCCCTGGCCTCCGCCTTGCCCCGGAATACCTGCCGCAGCGGCTGCAGGGTCATCTGGTCGGTGACCACCACCGCGCAATGGGCCAGCGCCTGCAGCGCCCGCTGCCGCGCCTCGGGCTGGTAGGTGCGGCTGAGCCGGTCATCCATCAGCTCCCACAGCTTGGACCAGGCGCCTAGTTCCCTCAGGAACGGCGGGGCAGCGTACAGCGGGGTTGGCTTGTCCAGCCCCAACGCGATCAGGCTGCCGGCGATATCTTCGATGGTCAGATCCCCGACGCCGATCTCCGGCCGGGCCATCAAGCCGAAATGGGGCGCCAGCTCTGGATGCACCAGGGGCAGCCCCAGCGACTGCAGCAGGTCCAGATCGAGATGGCTGGTGCCCCGGGCCAGCATCCTGGCCTCAGCCGGCAGCCGCCACTCCTCTTGTGAGGTAAACACGATCGGCTTTTCCGCCAGCAGCGGCGCCGCCTCTTCCCAGAAGCTGCCGAAAATGGGCGGCAGCTCTCCCTGTTCAGCCATCTGGCCCACGTCGGCCAGCTTCTGCAGCAGGTGCCACAGCCCTTGGGGCCCCAATTGAGCGGGCAGCGCATCCAAATGCCCCCGCACTGCCTGCGCGGCGCAGCGTATCGCCGCCCGATTCCATTCAGCTTGATAGCCGCTGCCGAAATGTATCCGCTTGCGATCGGTGGTGGGGTAGAAGTCGGCATTGATATGAAAGGGGAGGGGTGTGGCTGAGTCGGTGGGCAGCACCGCGAACAGCCGCCCCTGCCGGCCGAACGATTCGGCGGGCATCGCCAACCGGACCTGGCTGCGGCGAGACGCCTCAATCTGCCAGCGGTACGTTTCCTTCAGTCTGTCTGCCTCGGCTTCGAAATCCTTGTGGTACAGCAGCCAGGTCTTACTGCGCCCCTGGGCATCCCTTAGGATGATCCGGTCATCGTCCTGGGTCAACCGCTCGATCCGCTTGACCAGAATGCCGTTGTGCTTCACTTCCAGCCGCTGCAGCTGCTTCAGGAACAGGGCGGCCAGCTCAATCGCTTCACTGATGGCATCGACAAATGCCGGCAGCTGCTCAAGCTGGATCGCTTCGATCCGCAAGGTCCGCCGCACCTGGGAGCGTTCGTCAAATGACCAGGGCAGGATGAATTGGGTCCCTTCGGTAGCCAGGGCACGTTCCTGGATGCGGCGCTCCGGGGCGGCATCGGGCCGGATGATCCAGTGCCGGTTGTTGGACAAAATCTCAGGCCGGTCGGTGATCTGGTAGACGGCGATGAAGCCCAGCCCAAAGGCGCCGGTGGTGCCGCTTTCCTCACGCTTGCCGCCGCTGGCGATGTTCTGCAGCCGCTCAAAATCCACCTGCCGGAAGACGCCGTTGTTTTCCACCACCAACGCCTGATCGGTGACGTCAAACGACATCCAGGTCGCCTGGGGCTGGCCCGCCTCAATGACCACATCATCAGCGTTCTGAATCAGCTCGTACGCCAGGGTGTTGATCCCCTGCATATCCCTGAGCTGCGCCTCCAGAAATCCGAGGTAATTGACGTCTTGCGGCCGGTAGGTGAACTCTTCAGATGCCATCGCTCTCTCTTTCCGTACACGGTAGTAGCAGCTATTGAGCTGGACGATAATGTGAAATACAGTGGAACGGGCGCGGCTGCGTGCCGCCAGCTCATAGCGTTCCCGGACAATCCATGGAGCGCCAGTTTCCCCAGGCTGCCCCACAGCTTCCACATGCCTATTGTGCGTCTATTCCAGCCAAAACACAAGACTTCTCCGGCCGTTTAACAGGCGTTCAGCCAAACCAAAAAAGACACAGCGGTAGGGTCCGCGGCGTCTTCTCTGGAAGCTGTTTATGAGATTAAGCCCCACCAGCGGCTGAGCCGTTCGCGCTTTCGGGCCTTTGCCTATCGAATCAGGCTCAAGAACTCCTTACGCATCTCGCGGTCTTCTTTGAATTCGCCGTAGAATGCGGTGGTGAACATCACCGGGTGTTCTTTCTTGACACCGCGCATCATAGAGCACATATGCTGCCCTTCGACAGCAACCGCCACCCCGGCAGGCTGCAGGATTTCCTGGATGATATCGCCGATCTGGTGGGTCATCCGCTCCTGGACCTGCAGACGGCGGGCAAACATGTCCACCAGCCGCGGTATCTTGGAGAGGCCGATCACTTTGCCGGAGGCGATGTAAGCCACATGGGCCCTGCCGTAAAAGGGAAGCATGTGGTGCTCGCACATGCTGAAATACTCGATGTCACGCACCAGCACCATCTCGCCGTATTCCACATCGAATAGGGCGTTGTTGACCAGCTTCACTGGATCAACCTGGTAGCCCGCCAGCAGCTCATCGTACATCCGGGCGACCCGCCCTGGGGTGCCGGCAAGCCCGTCTCTGGTCGGGTCCTCACCAACATTGGCCAATATGGTCGAGACGGCACGCTCTACTTCCTGTTTGGCGGAATCTTTATCAGGATGCTGATAGTCGACTATCCCATTAGGCCGGATAGCGAACTCTGAAATCGTGCCGTTGTGATGCCCATTGCCGTTTTTCAGGTGGGCCGAAATGCCGAATTTATTAATCATGTGATTACGCTCCGTACTGATGCCAACGCAGCCACGAACTACGCGTACGCTTTGGCGATAAACGATATCAGATCGGGATCGTCTCCAGCAAACTCGCTGTAATACGCCCGCTGAACGACGCCATCTGTATCGATGAGGAAGGTGCCTCCCAACATCTTGCTGTTGCCAGTCGACTGTCCCTGGCTGTGCCCATTCTTGGCGGCGCCTGCGCCCGCCTTGACTGTCTTCAGGCTGAGCAGCTGGGATAACTTCCCTTCGCCCAGTCCGTACAGCGGGTAAGCCTCACTCTCAACGTCTGCCAGGCAGACCGCGTTTGGTGCCAGACTGCCGCAGTACCGCTCAGCGTGTTTCGGCTGTCCCAGCCCGACTGCTACCAGCTGGTATCCGGCGCCCTTGATCTCTTCTGAATGCTGCCCCAACTGGGCAAGCCAATTTCGGCAAAGTATTCAACCGAAATGGCGCAGGAATGTAAGAACCGTTGGCCCGTTGGCCCACAGATCTTTGAGTTCAACTGAATTGCCGTGGATGTCTACCACGGCTGTCGACGGTGCTTTGTCGCCAACCGATAGTCTCTTTGGTTTCATTTTCATCTCCTGATGAAGAATACGGGCTTTCGCGCCCTCGCTCGTTTCATCTATGAGACAATAATATCACAAAACATAGACAAATAATGTACAAACTAATCTTGCATTCATAAACGCGGTCCCTCTGGCGGCACAGCTGGCGATGGCTCTTGCCCTGTTCAAATCCAGAAAACCCTTTATACTTGGGCGGTTCTGTGCGCCAAATGGCCGAGGATGGTCCGGCGGCGGCAGGGAATATGATTTCGTGACAGTGGGTGTGAAGCGGCAGCCGCGGGCCTGCCAGGGACGGTTGACATCAGCCGACCGGAGACGCACGCGGGAATTATGCCCGAGGCTGGCTGATTTGTGCTGCCGCTGCCGGTCAGCGATGCGGCCGCTGGCCCACGTCAAAAAGGACACAATATGGTCTACAACCATCTGAAGATATTGGAATCGGAAGCCATCTACGTGATGCGGGAGGTGGCGGCCCAATTTGAACGGCCGTACCTGCTCTTTTCCGGCGGCAAGGATTCGATCATTCTGGCCCATCTGGCCCGCAAAGCGTTCTACCCCGGCTCCATTCCCTTTACCCTGCTCCACGTCGATACCGGACACAACTTCCCGGAGACCCTGGCCTTCCGCGACCAGCTGATGGAGAAGTTGGGCGCCCGGCTGGTGGTCCGCTACGTGCAGGACAGCATCGACCAGGGACGTGCCGTGGAAGAGGTTGGCCCATTCGCCAGCCGCAACGGGCTGCAGACGGTGACTCTGCTGGACGCCCTGGCGGAGTTCAAGGTAGATGCCGCCATCGGCGGCGCCCGACGGGATGAGGAGAAAGCCCGGGCCAAAGAGCGGTTCTTCTCTCACCGGGACGAATTCGGCCAATGGGACCCCAAGAACCAGCGTCCGGAGCTGTGGAACCTGTACAACGGGCGCAAGCTGCCTAAAGAGAACTTCCGGGTATTTCCGATCAGCAACTGGACTGAACTGGACGTGTGGCAGTATCTGCAGATGGAGCAGATCGAACTGCCCTCCCTCTACTTCTCTCATGAGCGGGACGTGATCGACCGGGATGGGGTGCTGCTGGCCGCCTCCGAGGTGGTCTATGCCGTCGGCGAAGAAAAAGTCGAGCGCAGAGTGGTCCGCTTCCGCACCATCGGCGACATGACCTGCACCGGCGCGGTAGAGTCCAATGCTGGTGATCTCAACGATATCGTCGCCGAGGTCGCTTCCGCCCGGGTCACCGAACGAGGGGCCAGAGCGGATGACAAGCGCTCCGAAGCCGCCATGGAAGACAGAAAGAAGCAGGGGTATTTCTAATGAACAGCGACAAGAAGAGACAGATAGAACTGCTTCGATTCTCCACCGCCGGCAGCGTCGATGACGGCAAAAGTACCCTCATAGGCCGGCTGCTGTACGATTCCAAATCGATTTTCGAAGACCAGATGGAAGCGTTGACCCTGGCCAGCCTCAATCGGGGGGACGACACGGTCGACCTGGCCCTGCTGACCGACGGCCTGAGGG
>JAHEEY010000477.1 GCA_024640485.1 Chloroflexota bacterium
CGGAAACCGCCTAGGGCGCTGACGCTCTGCGGCGTAAGCCCCAGGTGGCCCATAGCTGGAATGCCCGCTGCGACAATGCCTGCCATCCGGTCAGCCATTTCGACGCCGCCTTCAAGCTTGATGGAATCACAGCCAGTTTCCGCCATGAAACGGCCGGCATTTCGAATGGCCGATTCCACGCTTGGTTGGTAGCTCATGTAGGGCATGTCACCAATCAGCCAGGCGTTGGGGGTTCCCCGGCGTACCGCCTGGGTGTGGCGGATCATATCGTCCATGGTGACTGGCAATGTGCTGTTGTATCCCAGCATGGTCATGCCAAGGCTGTCACCAACCAGGACGATTTCTACCCCAGCCATCTCCTGGAAGTAGGCGGTGGGATAATCGTAGCATGTCAGCATTGTAATCGGTTCACCATCGGCCGCTTTCTTGAAAAGAGCAGGAAGGGTTACCTTCTTTCGATCGCTCATATTGTGACCTCCGTATATTCTGTAGTCTAATGGTTCAGCGGATTGAGATTTGACCAGCTCGTGTAGGAGCTGGATGACTAAAGGCTAACCGAACTGGGAAGTGGACGCAAGTGACAAACGTAATCAGTCGTGGCAAGGACACCGTCGCCGGAAACAGCTCCACTAGTCGAGGCAGCGGTCCATCCCGCTTTCAGTAACCAATCGAGAATTCCCAACATCAGCTGGCATTGTTATAATTCTGCGGAACCCCTGACTTCCGATTGAACTGGCGCGGTCCCTGATGCCGATTTGGAGAGGGCCACGATGAACGCAGAAGATTTGGCTGAATTCGTCGAGAAACAAAGCATTGCCGCTGAACTTGTGTTCCTTGATGTCGATACACCCACTGTGGTTGACGCGGCAGCAGCCGTCGGCACGGTGCCCGAACAGATCATCAAATCTGTTCTCTTCCTGGCTGACAAGAAACCGGTGTTGGTTATCAGCAGCGGCACGGCCAGGCTGGACAGCAAACGGCTGGCTGACCATCTGGGCGTCTCTCGGCGGCGGGTTAGGATTGCCAGCGCTGAACAGGTGTTGGCAGTTACCGGCTTTCAAGCGGGAGCGGTGCCCCCCTTTGGCCACCGTGACCAACTCCCCACGGTGCTGGAGCAGGCGGTCCTGTCGCAGAGTGTAATTTATGGCGGCGGCGGTGAGCGCCACGCATTGATGCGGCTCACGGTTGCTGAATTACAGCGGATAGTCGGGCCTGACAGCGCCGATCTGCTGGAAACCAAATAGCGTAGAAGCGTTCAATCCCGCTATTTGCCGTTCCATTCAACCTGTAGTTCCGGATAGGAAGACGCTTGCGACAGCAGCTGGGAGTCGACATGCTTGAGGTGCTTGTCGAAAAACGCCAAGATGTATTCATTTTGAATGCCGATGCTGTAGGGGCCGTCAATGGAACCGGTCAGGTCCAACTGCGGCGTCAATGGCGAAAGCAGTGTCAGATCCGAGAAATCGAAATGCTTGGTGTCGCTGAGCGTAAGCATATAGCCGCTGCTTCCCAAATGATCGTAGAGGGCTTTGCCCAGAGCGCTGTTTTCTTCACCGATCCATTCCTCGCTGCTCAAAAACATGAATGGCTGCCGCAGTCCATCGGCGATGACATCTTCCGATACCGGCTCAATCCAGCTGTCCAATCCAATGCCTGCCTGGCACCGGCTGTCCCTGGCGCAAAACTCCACTGCCGTGCCGCCGCCGGTCGAGTGGCCAAAAATGCCTACAGTGGTGGGATCCAGTCGTTGATAGTAAAGGTTCCCTTCCTGGCTGTTCCAGGCCGATAGCTGATCAAGCGCATAGTCGATGTCTCCGGCCCAAACCTTGACCAGCGTGTTGGCATTGCGAGGGGGTTCAAGGGGTTCATCGGAGAAGATGTCTGAATTGTAAAATGTGACCCGATCCCCGGGAAAGACGGAGATCATATTGGCGTAGGTGTGGTCGATTGACACCACCACATAGCCGTGACTGGCTAATTCCTGGATGTTGCTGATATTCTGGCTGCGGAACCCATGAAGCCCGTGAGAAAAGAAGATGATCGGATACGGCAAGCCGCTTTCCAGTACCGGCAGCCCCATGACGGCATCAGTCTTGGTCAGGTTGATATGATCCAACAGAAATGGGGGCAGCTCCAGCCAGGTAGCAAAGGCAGGCCCAGCGATGTCCAGGCGGTCGATGTACTCAGCCAGGCCATCACCTTCGCCCGGGGCGGCTGGATACCACACCTGCATCATAAATTCGCGCGCATCATTCGGGTCGTCTGTGTAAAACTCTGGTCGGCTGCTGTCGACAAGGTGGTAGGAGGCGGTGCCGATAGTGAAAGGGCCGGTTGGGTGGGGCAGTTCGGGTACGGGCATCAAAGCGGGCAGTGCGGCGGCCATCAGGAATACGACGATTCCCAAAAATGTACCGAGGTTGGCCAGCCACCGCTTCTCGGCGCCGGATGGCCCTGCACGCCTACTCCATAGCTCAACAATCAGTATGAATCCGGTTAGCCCATAGGCCGGAACCATCTGCCAGCGGTATTTCTCTATGAATAGGTGAAGCAGTAGAAATAGAAGCGAGGCGACGGGCAGTGCTTTTAGCTGCCGATAGCGGGGCAGCCGTAGAAGAGGCCAAATGATGATCGGGAGGACGGATGCCAGGGAGAGGATTTCGAAGAGTCGCATAATGCCTGCTTTTCTACTTAGGGGGGCGGAAACGTGTGATTATCGTCAGGGTCTCAGCAGCAGCTTGCCGGCGACATCGCCTTGCTCCAGCTTCCGGAGCGCAGCCACCCCTTCGCTTAAGGGGTAAACGGTATCGATGACTGGGCGGATACGGCCGGTGAAGAGCAGCTCCATCACCTTGCGGAAGTCGGCCGCGGTGCCCATGCTGGTGCCGATGATCGCCAGATGCTTGCCAAAGATGAGCCGGTTGTCGATCTCAAACTTCGGGCCGCCAGTATTGCCCACTGTCAGCAGCCGGCCCCCTTTGGCCAGGGCACGCAAAGAGGCGTGAAATGTAGGGGCGCCAACATTGTCTACGACGACATCTACCCCCTGGCGATTGGTGGCTTTGAAGATAGCTTTGCCCCAATCTTCATCCATCCGATTGATGGTGACATCCGCCCCCAATGATTTGGCCAGCGCCAGCTTCTCGTCGGAGGAACCCACCACATAGATTGGCCCAGCGCCGCACAGCTTAGCCAGTTGCACCGCCGCGGTATTGACGCCGCCTCCGGCGCCCACGATCAGCACGGATTCGCCGGCTTTCAGCTGCCCCCGTTCTATCAGGGAGTGCCAGGCGGTAACGAAGACCAGTGAGACGGCGGCGGCTTCATCGAAAATAGTATCGGGGAGGCCGTCATGAATCTTGACCAGATTCTTGGCCGGAACGGCAGCATATTCGCCAAAAAAGCCGTCTACGTGTTCACCGAACAGGGCGAACTGAAGGCATAGATTGTCCAATCCTGCTTGACAATAGCTGCAGTGACCACAGCTTAGGGTTGGATTGATCGCCACCCGGTCGCCCTGCTGAAAATCGACAACTTGTGCGCCGGTCTTGGCAATCACGCCCGCGCCGTCACTGCCCATGATGTGGGGCATCTTGAGCTTCAGGCTGGGCCAACCTTCGAGGGTCCACAGATCAAGGCGATTGAGACTGGCCGACTTTATCTGGACCAGAACTTCGCCAGCCTGGATCTCCGGTATCGGTACGTCGGCAACGGTGACCTGATCCAGTGCGCCA
>JAHEEY010000478.1 GCA_024640485.1 Chloroflexota bacterium
AACCGCACCATCGCGCTTTCTGGCGTGGCCATCGACCACATGCGCGGCAGCCAGATGGCAGAGACATGGAGCTATTACAACCCGTTGGAACTGATGCAGCAGCTGGGGGTCGGCGGCCCTACCGCCTAACAGGGAACACGATTTCTTGCTGAGATAACCGCGGCTGCCGGGGTACCCTTCCGGCAGCCGCGCTTTTGTCATCTCCCCGCTTCACGCGGGTGACGTCCAGGCTGGGGAACAGTTTTGGCTGGCGGGCGCTGCCGTTCGCGGCGAGGCAGCTGGAGGCGCTATGGGTTCTTGTACCCGGTGCGCAGCTTGTTGGTGACTTCTCGCTTGACTCTGGCGGCCAGCCGGTCCTGGTGTTCATTGAGGAAGGCGGTCACCGCCGCCGGATCATGGTCTACCAGCATCCGCAGCGCCCAGGACATCGCCTTGATTACCATGTCATCTTTGTCGGCGACCAGCAGCCGGCAGACAGCCAGGGTGCGGTCGACATCCCCCCGCCCCCCCTGAGAGCGCATGTTGAGGGCCACAGTGCTGACCAGCGCGGCGCGGCGCCACCAGCGGTCGGCCGAGCCAGCCCAGGCATGGACCGGCTCATCGATGATGATCCCGTCCCGCCAGGCGGGGCCTGACAGGGTGCGGCCGAAGCTGTCCACGGTATCCCAGCTGTTGATCCCCCGGCCCAACGCTTCCAGCTGAACCCTGTCTAGAGAGCGGAAAGCGGCACGATGGTGATAGATCAGCTCATAGGCGATCCAGCGGTACGGTTCATTCTCCAGCACCTTCCAGGCGACGGCCATCACGTAGGCAGCGGCGGCATGCTTCAGCCGCCCAGAAAAGGTCCGGCGCAGCTGGCGCAGCGATGCCGTCCTGCGATCCGGCAGCGCGTCCAGCGACGCCACCAGCTCTGCCCCGAATTCGGCTGGCGGCGGCAGTTCTTCAATCGACGGGAACTGGCTCATCTGAGTTGATCTCCTTTCGCAGGCGGATGACGGAAATGTGTTCCGGCAGCCGCGGGAACGCTGACTGCTACAAATCGGCGGCGCTGGCGCTGGATTGGGTCGAGGAGGGTGCCTGGGCGCCCGCGGCACGCAGCTTGCGCTCCTGGACAATCCCCCACAGGCTGAGCAGCAGCGCCGCCAGGATCAGAAAGACGACGTACTGAAAGGTGTCTTGAAGCGCCGATACCTGGGCGGCAGCGTCCGCGGTGCTGGCGCCGCCGGCAAGGGTGCCGCCGCTGTAGAAAATGGCCCGGGCCGCCCATAGCGCCCCCATCAAGGCGATGCCGGTGGTCTGCCCCAGGGAACGGGTGATCGCCAGCAGGCCTGAGGCGATGCCCAGCCGCTGACGGGGGACGCTGCCCATAATGGCGCTGTTATTGGGCGACTGGAACACCCCCATGCCGATGCCGATGGGCAGCATCCGCCAGACGAAGCCGGCGCCGCTGGTGTCCACCGCCAGGGTGGTCATGGCATAATAGCCGCCGGCAAGTATCAGCAAGCCAACGGCGGAAATGGGCCGGGTGCCGAAACGGTCGGATAGGGTGCCCGACAGGGGGGCCACCACCGCCAGCACCACCGGGGTCGCCGCCAGCAGCAGCCCTACCTGACCGGGGCCGTACCCCAGGACGCTCTCCAGGTAGAAAGGCATCAGGATGACCGTGCCAGCGATGGCGATGAAGGTAAACAGCCCGGTGACCAGGTTGATGCTGAACAGCCGGTTGCGGAAGAGGCGCAGATCGATCATGGGATGGCCGCTGCGGGTTTCAATGGCGATGAAGGCGATCAGAAAGATAGCCCAGCTGATCAACAGGGCGGCCACGCGCCAGTCGCCGAAACCAAGCCGCTGACCGGTGGTCATCGCCAGCAGCAGCGAGAGGATGCTGATAAACAGGGTGCCGGCGCCGGCATAGTCGAACCGCTGCCGCCCTTCAGGGGCCAGCCGGGGCACAAAACGGAGCACCATCCAGACCCCCAGGATGCCAATGGGCAGATTGACGAAGAAGATCCAGTGCCACGAGAGGCGGTCGATGATCAAGCCCCCTAACGTAGGGCCCAGGACGATGCCCACGGAGACGATGCCGCCGCTGATCCCCAGGGCCCGGCCCCGCTCTTCCGGCGGGAACGCCTCGGTGACGATGGCGGTAGCCAGCGCCAGGGTCATCGCCCCGCCAACCGCCTGCAGCACCCGGAAACCGATGAGCCAGTGGATGGTGGGAGCCAGGCCGCAGAGGACGGAGCCAGCGGTGAAGATGACGAAGCCGGCGGTATAGATTGGCTTCTTGCCGACCATATCCCCCAGCCGGCCCATGGTGAGCAGCAGCGTGGCCAGGGTCAGCAAATAGGCCAGCACCACCCACTGCACGGTAGCGAAGTCGCTGTTGAGCTGGCTGACAAGGGTTGGCAGGGCTACATTGACGATACTGCCGTCCAGGGTGGTCAGGATTATACCGGTGCCTACGGCGACCATCACCAGCCATTTGCGGCTGTAATCGATTTCTCCAGGTTCCAACTGCATAAAGCGCTCCGTTACGGCGATGCCGGGGGATCTAGATATTGGGCCGCCTGATCAGCGGTCAGGCGGGTTAAGGTCTGGTCATCTTCGCTGCCGTTGGCCAGATACTCGTAGTCGGACTCGTATAAATAGTAGGTCTGGCACTCGGGACAAACCCGCAGCTGCAGCGCCCGGCTGCTGTGCGGCTTGAAATCCCTGACCAGGGCCAGCTGGCCGGCGGCTGCCGGCAGGTGAGTGTCGTTCTCCTCCCAGCCGTACTTTTGGGAGGCGTACTCCTTGTCCTTCAAGGTAGAGCAGATGGCGCAGCCGGCCCCTTCTCCTCCGTCAGCCAAACCCGTTGATCCCGTCGACATCACACACCCTCCGATATGAAAGCCAGTCGATTCATGTGACCGCAGCCAATAGGGGCTGGTGCCTGCTGGCGGCAAAGCGTGTCCATCTTGATGATGCCTGATCTTATTGGGCTATGGCATCGCTGTCAATGGCAGTCTCCCACGTCTTGAGGATGGGTGGAACCGCTTGACAGCCACCGAAGCGGGATGCTACAGTCAAGCAATCGGGGCCGTGTCTGCCACGGCTGCCGCATGGACCATATCGACTCAACCAAAAGCAGCGACAGCGCTGCCGCAAGCGAAGGGGACTCCTTATGAAGCTGCCGCGTGTGGAAGGAAGCAACCTGGCCCGTAAGAAGATGACTTTTCCCGACGATTTCGAAGGGGAGATCAATCTGGTATTTGTCGCTTTCCAGCGATGGCATCAAGATGTGATCGATGAGTGGGCCCCATTCGTGGAGGAGTTGGCCCAGTCACACGCCAACCTCAGCTTCTATGAATTCCCCACCTTGCCTGCTCGGGGGGCGATCTACCGCACATTCCTCAACGAAGGGATGCGGGCCGGCATTCCCGACAAAGCCACCCGGGCCCGCACCATCACCCTCTATCTGGACACCAGCGCCTTTCGTAAAGCGCTGGGGATCGACAGCGACCGGCAGATGTGGGTCTACCTGTTTGACCGGGCCGGCGAGGTACTCTGGCGAGCCGAAGGGCGGGTCAGCGACGAGAAGATAGAGGCGATCCGCCGGCTGCTGGCATCATCACAGAGTTAGCCGCGCCGAGCCGCTTTAAGGCATTGCCCCCCCGCGGCTCACCTGCCGGCTTTCAGTAATCTTTTCCAAAGTTGTCCTCCAGCGCCAGCTCCCCCTTT
>JAHEEY010000479.1 GCA_024640485.1 Chloroflexota bacterium
ATTTGATCGCTTATGCCGTAGGGCGTTCGATACTGGAGACGGTCCGTTTGGACAGCCGAATGGTGACTATTGGCGATACCACCCTAAATATGGCCATTGCCACACTGGTATCTATCGTTGTTGCTGTTGGCATGGTGGTGTGGCGCCTCTTTGCCCATCTTCGGGCGAGACCGGACTAAAATCCTCTGGTAAATTCCCTCTTTGTTCATCATACTGTGCCTATGGGATATGGTATTCTCAGGAATTGCTCGCTGGCTGTCACAACTCAGCAGGTGGTGGTGTTCTACCATTGTAGTGAACACCCTGGAGAACAAAAATGATTGAAACCGAAGGGCTGGGAAAACAGTTTAATGATTTCACCGCGGTCCGGGATCTCTCGCTGCATGTAGATGCCGGTGAGCTGCTGGCCTTGCTTGGCCCAAACGGCGCCGGCAAGACGACCACGGTCCGCATGCTGGGGGCTATTTTGCGGCCAACGACTGGCTGGGCAAAGGTCAATGGATATGATGTGGCCGTCGAGCCAGACAAGGTGCGGCATGCCATCGGGATGCTGACTGAGCAGCCGGGCCTCTATTTGCGAATGAGCGGCCTGGAGTATTTAGAATTCTACGGCCGGCTGTTTGGTCTCTCCGATGCTGCCAGCCGGCAGCGGAGCCTGGCCCTGTTCGAACGCTTTGGCATGGGCGGCGAGGCGGAGCGGCGCCTGGGCGAGTATTCGAAAGGGATGAAGCAGAAGGTCGGGTTGATCCGGTCCATGCTTCATGATCCTGCGGTGCTGTTGCTGGATGAACCCACCTCGGCCATGGACCCGCACAGTGCCAAGCTGGTACGCGACTCCATCAGTGAGCTGCGAAATGACAAACGAGCCATCATCCTGTGTACCCACAACCTGGCTGAAGCCGAAGCGATGGCTGACCGCATCGCCATCATCAAGAAAGGGACCATCGTGGCTACTGGGACCCCAAATGATTTAAAGCGGCGCCTATTGGGCCAGCCGCAGTTGGAGGTTAAGGTCGATAGGGTATTAAATGGCGAGATTACAGAATTAGAGGATCTGGTTACGGTCGAATGGACCCGGGGAAACACTATCCGCTACCGGACCGACCAACCAGAGCTGGTTAATCCCCGTTTGGTCAGCTGCCTGCACGGGCTTGGTCTGGGTGTCGTCTCACTGTATGAACTTCCCCAAAGCCTTGAGGATGTCTACATGAGCGTGGTGTCGCCGGAGGCTGAGCTGCCGGTACAGTAGCCGACTAAGTGCCGCCTCCAGGGTCTGCGCCGATACCGGTGACCCTGCGTTAACGGTGAGCAGCCCCTTTTTTCACTCTTTTGAACAGGCCCAGGAGCTTGACAATGGCTATCACAAGCAGATCTTTTTCCCAGAGCAGAAATGATGTCTATATGGCCTTGGTGATTACCCGACGTGAGATTCGGGATTCATTTCGTGATTGGCGCATCATCGCCCCCACGCTGGCCCTCACTGTATTTTTCCCGGCACTCATGAATTTCACCGCTCAGCGGCTGTTGGGTTTTGCCGAAACTTACGGCGCGGAGCTGATCGCCAATCAGCTTATCCCGTTTCTGCTGCTGGTCGTCGGATTCTTTCCCATGTCGTTTTCCTTGATCATCGCCCTGGAAACTTTCGTGGGAGAACGAGAAAGAAAGAGCCTGGAACCGCTGCTGGCAACACCGCTGACCGACACACAACTGTACATCGGCAAGATGCTGGCGGCGCTGGTCCCCCCATTATTAGCCAGCTATCTGGGCATGACCGTGTACCTGGTGGGACTCTATTTCACAGCGAACTGGGTACCTGGCACACAGCTGTTTATTCAGACGATCTCGTTGACCACCATTCAAGGGGTCATCATGGTCGCCGGTGCGGTTATTGTATCCAGCCAGACTACCACTGTGCGGGCCTCCAATCTATTGGCCAGCTTCATCATTGTGCCCATGGCGCTGCTGATCCAGGGGGAGGCGGCGGCGCTTTTCTGGGGAAACTACGCCGGATTGTGGTGGCTGATATTCGGGCTGCTGATCACCGCCGCGGTATTGATTCGAATGGGGCTCAACATATTTAATCGCGAACAGCTGATGGGCCAGGAGATAGACAATATTCGGCTGCGCTGGATGTGGGGGCAGTTTTGGAGTAGGTTCAGCGGCCGATCTGAAGACGGCTCTTATCCACGCCCTGCCAGCTGGTTCAAGCAGACGGTGGCTATCCTGCCGGCGCTGCGGCTGCCCATCGCCGGGCTGCTGATAGCGATGGTGGCTACGGTTGTCTTGGTGTCGTACATGGCAAGGATCTATCCACTGCCGCCGGACATGCAGGCAGAGCTGACCGGTGACAATCTGTTGGCTAACCTATCTGAGCTCGAAGGGCTGGTCTCCGTCCTGCCAGGCTTCATCATCGTCCAGAACGTCAGGGCCATTTTTCTGCAGGCCCTGCTGGGCGTGTTCACATTTGGCGTGCTTGGGGTGCTGATATTCGTCTTGCCCTGGGGGATGATCGGCTTTATCGCCGCTCAGTTTGCCATCGCTGGGGAAAATCCGCTGGCCTTTGTACTAGCCACTGTTGTGCCTCATGCGGTCATAGAGCTGCCGGCGCTGCTCATTGCTGGCGCCGCAGCCTGGCGCTGGCATGCTACGGTCATCTCACCCCCGCCCGATCGTACTCTGGGCGAAGGCTTCTTGTGGGCATTCGCTGACTTTTCGCGACTGGGGGTGGGATTGGTATTGCCTCTGCTGGTGGCCGCCGCGTTCATTGAGGCGTATGTGACACCGCTGGTATTAGCCCAGGTGTACGGCAGCTAACAGCCGGTTGAGCCGGGCGGCTACATCCACGGTTCGATGCCAGCCAAAATTTGTGCTGCCGTCCTGGCACGGTGCATTGCGGCCGTGACTTGCGCCAACAGGGCATCTCGATCCATCTTCTTGCTGACCATGATAGGCTCTTCGAACACCATGTGAATGCGGGCGAAGGGGAGGGGGACCAGATATCGATCCCATCGCCGCATTTGAAATGCTTGACGGGTCCACAAACCGACTGGCATTATCGCCGCTTCCGCTTTCCTGGCTATTTTCGCAATGCCCCGTTTTGGCACATATGGCGGTCCGTCTGGCCCATCAGGGGCGATAAACGAATTCCGTCCAGCCTTCATTGCTTTGATCACCAGCAGCACATTACGCCCGGCGGCAACGGGGTTTCCGCCCATGTCGACAGCGAAAGTCTCGGCACCCATTCTGGTTGCCATCGTCCCCAGAATAGTGCTTCGTTCATCGCCCACCGCTACTGCGGCAAAAGAGTCGGCCCGCTCAAAACGGACGCCGAAGGCGGTGAAGGGCATCAGCTGCCCGTGCCAAAGGCAGAACATGATCGGCCGCCCGCTGGATTTCGCCATGGTGAGGTTTGGCTTTCCTGCGAACTGCCAGCGTGAGGTCTTCGTCACCAGGCGAGTGTAGGCGTATAACCCTTCCCCCTGCAGCTTTAACCAACCTTCCCTCAGATCGCTCATTTGCCCATCTCGTAGTAATTTGCCGCCGCCTGGGCGTTTACACGGTGCAGCTGGTTGGTGAGCTCTTCTGTAATGGTATCGATCGTCGCTTCACTGCTTTCACTCAAGCTGATTGGAGCGCCTATCTCGATAGAAATCCGGCTGAACGGGTATGGCACCGTATACATGTCCCATCGGTTGACATGGTAGCCATTTCGCACGT
>JAHEEY010000081.1 GCA_024640485.1 Chloroflexota bacterium
ACAGCATAGACTCGCTGCTGAATCCTCTGGAGTATTTGAGTTGGGACAGTAAAGCGGATAATCGCCGCATCGTGCAGGAGATTTTGTCCGCAATCGAGACGGGCCTGCCAGTAAGAACTGCAATACCAATGCACTCATCCAGATTGGAAGTGGTCTACTCCGAGGACGGCAGGCTGATAACCAATGACGATAGCCAGCTTCCACCCCTGCCGGAGTTTGACCCCCGATTCCTGGAGGAGCTAACTGTTCCCGGCGGAACCGTGCGGCTGCGTGATAGGTTCTACATCGAGCGTGATGCTGATGCTGAAATCAAGCGTGAAATTGCCCGGCGAGGCAGCATCACAACTATCCGAGCATCGCGGCAGACTGGTAAGAGCTCTCTTCTGGTGCGCGGTATTCATCACGCACGCAGTCAAGGTGCCAAGATCATTAACGTCGATCTGCAGCGAGTAGATCGGGATTGCCTGGTAGATCCTGATGCCTTCTTAAAGTATTTGGCAAGTTTCATCGCCCGTAAACTCAGGCTGGACCCAAAGATTGTCGAACAGGCATGGGAAGGCTCCCTTGGGCCGCAGGACAAGCTGACCTATCTGATGGAAGACCATGTCCTCTATCCGGCAGAATCCAAAGTAATTCTAGCAATGGATGAAGTGGATCGGCTGCTGGACACTGATTTCCATACTGATTTCTTTGGCCTGATTCGCTCCTGGCATAACAGCGCTGCATATGATGAACTCTGGGAGAAATTGAATATCGTCATGGCAATTTCGACGGAGCCTTACCTGCTAATTGCCGATGTCAATCAATCGCCATTCAATGTCGGACTTAAAGTTTACCTTGAAGATTTTACCAACGACCAGGTTCAAGAGTTGAACTTCCGCCATGGCTCACCAGTCGCCCGAAGTGACTTCCCACAGTTCATGTCCCTATTGAGCGGACATCCCTATTTGACTCGTCGTGCGCTTTATACTCTAGTTTCCGAAAAGATTTCATGGCCTGAATTCATGAGCGTCGCCGCTACAGATAAGGGCCCATTTAGTGATCATCTTCGTCGCCAGCTCTGGCTCTTGAGAGAGAGACCAGAGCTTCACACCGCACTCAAGGAAACTGTGCGGCACAATCGTTGCGCTGATGATGCAGCCCGTTTTCGATTGCTCCGCGCCGGGCTAATCAGGGCGTCCGGCACCGTCTGCACCAGTCGCTGCGATTTGTACCGCCTTTATTTTCAAGAGAAATTGTGACAATAGAAACCTCCGTCCAAACTGAGCCAGGTAGTCCCAAGTTGCAATCGGCCGAATTTTTCAAGGCTGGAGGCACGCTGAGATACGACGCGCCATCATACGTAAACCGACCCGCTGATGAAGCCCTTTATCAGGCGACGCTAAACGGACGGTTCTGCTACGTGTTGACACCGCGCCAGATGGGAAAATCCAGCCTCATGGTTCGCACAGCCCGTCGACTGCGCGATGCCGGGGTGCGCACTGCCATCATTGACTTGACAGCTATTGGCACTGAAATAAGCCCTGAGCAGTGGTATCTGGGACTCCTGACCCGGCTGAAGGCACAGTTGCGATTACGATTTGATGTGCAAGCCTGGTGGGATGAAAGAGATCGACTTGGACCTGTCCAACGTTTTACCGATTTCCTTCGACAGGTTGTTCTCGTTCAAATCGAATCTCCGATCGTGATCCTAATCGATGAGATTGATACGACCCTGAGCCTTGATTTTTCAGATGACTTCTTTGCTGCGGTCCGGTCAGTCTACAATGAGCGCGCCGTTGATCCCGAATTTGATCGGCTGACATTTGCCTTTCTTGGGGTGGCCACGCCTGCCGATCTGATCAACGATCCCACACGAACGCCGTTCAATATCGGTGAAGAAATTGTTGTTCACGAATTTTCCAGGGCCGACGCCAGCATCCTGGAAGCCAGACTCACCGAGATCTATCCTGACAGGGGCCGGGAGATCTTTGACCGGATTTATTTCTGGACACGCGGCCACCCCTATTTGACCCAGCAGCTGTGCCTCGCGATCGTTTCGGCCAATGGTGGCGACTGGTCCGATAGACGAGTCGACGAGCTGGTGGACAACAACTTCCTGTCCAGTTCTGCTAGAGGCGAAACGAATATCCAATTTGTCAGCGACAAGATCCTGACTAACGCAAGAAAGAACGAGCTGCTAGCCTTATATCGCAAGGTCTATCAAGGCAAGACAGTGACCGATGACAAGCAATCGGTGATCCAGAATCAGCTGAAGCTATCCGGACTGGTGCAGGTCACCAACCGGCAGCTAAATATACGCAATGAAATCTATAGGCAGGCGTTTGACAGCGTCTGGCTGAGCGAGAACACGCCCACGGACTGGCGCCGTATCGCTTACGCGGCGCTGGCTGCCATGGTAATCCTGGCAGCAGTCGTCGGCTATTTCATATGGCGCCCAGATGAAGACACTACGGCGGCCGTCGCTGCTCAAATTGAGGAGAATTTCCAATCAACTAACGATCCCATATTACGCCTTGGTGATCTTGCTGAGCTGTTCAAGCTTGATGGTTACGCACCTCGAGCTCGACAGATTCTTGGATCGCTGGACACAGAAGAAAAGGCGGCGCTCTTCTCTGGAGACACCAAAGCTCGACAAGATCAGATTCGTACGGTAATCCGCAGCTACTACGTCGTATTTGACAACACTGTGGAGAATAACGAACTCCTCCAAACCATGGAAGATGCGCTTTCGCAATCGTCAGAAGCCGAGAGCCGGCTGTTGGCCAATGAAATCGCCCGCTGGCTGGATGGCAGGACGGCTTACAGCCAGGGAAATTACCCGATTACGGTAACCGCCTATGGCACGGCAATCGATCTTTTCGGCATGAATCCGGCCATCTATTTTGACCGAGCCCTTGCTCATGCCACACGAGCCAACTACGATACAACACTGGCGGATCTTGACCAGGCCCTGGAAATATCCTTTGGGCTCGAAGAAGATGTCAAGAACCTCTGGCAGAATCGCATCAAAGCCGCAGTCATCAGCAATTTACAGCTGCACGCAACCTGGTGGAGTGAATATGGAGATTACAGCTCCTTGATTCACGTGATTCCAACGCCAACGCAGACGCCTACATCCAGCCCTGGGCCCACGTCATCGGCAGCGCCTTCTTCCACAGACACGCCAACGCCCGGCAGCACGGCAACAGCTGAGCCCACGGCAACACCTAGCCCCACGACGCTAGTCACCATGACACCGCAGCCAACTGACACGCCTTTCGTTGCGCCAACCAATACACAGGCACCTCCGGCAACCGCGGCTCCAACACAGCTGTCTCCGACAGAAGTGCCGTCCACGGCAGTGCCCACATCGGAGCCGCCGTCGCCCGCATCGGAAACACCGCTGCCACCAACGCCGGAAAAACCGACCCCGCCGCCGCCATCACCCTAGGGCTGCTGGGTGCGAAACATCGCATATCGAACGCCAGCGAACTTTTTATTGTATGATGGGCATCGACTATTGCTCATTTACACGAGAGCTGAGATGAGAAATACGTTTCTTACAACATCATTACCTGCACCATTGCTTAGCACTGCCGTCGCACTAGCGCTACTAGTAGCGATCTTCAATTTGGCCCAACGGAGTCCGATTGGTCATCTCCGGTTCGATCTCCGCTCACATACCTACAACAGCACCTCCGACGACGTTCAAATAGCCGCCCAAAAAGATTCTGAAGCCGTCCCCGGCGGGCTTTCGCCGAGCGAATGGCAGGGGATAATGGCGCAGATTTCTGAATCACAGGTTGATTTGTCAGGGGATACAATGCCAAACGGTACGTCCCTGAGAAGGGCGGCATCCACTGGATCCGTGGCGATCGGCCTTGCTTCGGAAACTTCGAATGATGATGGCGCTATCTTCTATGCCAGTAATGCGGCGGCCAACGATCAGTTCGGCTGGTCTGTGGACATTGATGGGGACAGGCTGCTGATTGGCGCGCCAAACGCAACCGTCAGCGGATTTTCGAACGCTGGCGCTGCCTATCTATTTGAACGGAATACTGGCGGTGCGGAAGTCTGGGGCCAATTGGCCGTGCTGCGGGCGCCGTTTCCAGCTGAAGACGATTTTTTCGGTCAATCAGTCGCAATTAGCGGAGACACCGTTGCGATTGGCGCCTACGGCAGGGACGATAACGACAACATCATTGCCGGCGCTGGTGCCGTTTTCATCTTCGAACGAAACTCGGGCGGCCCAGATGCTTGGGGCAATCTGACAACCGTGCTGGCGAGCGACAGAGGCGCCAATGATGGCTTAGGATGGTCGGTTGATCTGGACGGCAACACCCTGGTGGCCGGAGCCAGCAACGCGGATGCTCCTCTTGATGACAGCGGGGAAGCGTATGTTTTCAGCCGCAATCAAGGCGGACGCAACAGCTGGGGAGAAGTTGCCATATTATCTCCATCGCCGGCTGGAAGTGAACCGTTTGACAGGTTCGGTGAGTCTGTTTCAGTTAGCGGTGACTCAATCGTGGTAGGGGCGCCCGGCGAGGATGGTCCCAGCGGTACCCTTCCTGATTCGGGAACCGCCTATCTGTTTGCCAGAAACTACAATCCTGCGGCCCCTTCGCTTCCAATTGCCGACAACTGGGGGCAGGTAGCGGTAATGCGAGCATCTGATGCCGCGATTGGTGACAATTACGGCACATCCGTGAGCATTGATATTGACACCCTGGTCATTGGCGCACCAATGGAGAGTAGTTCCGCAGGAGCCGCGTACGTACACCTGCGGAATTTGGGCGGCGCAGAGAATTGGGGACAGACGCGCAAGCTGCAGCCATTGGACACACAGCCTGGTGATCAGTTTGGTAAATCGGTGGCGATAAGCGACGACATCATTGTGGTTGGTGCCCCTTTGGAAGACGGCGGGCCAGCTGACCCAGGAGCCGATGCCGGCACCGCGTATATTTTTGAGCGCAATTTCAATCCAACCACCCCCACGGCGCCGACCTCTGATTATTGGGGAGAACGTCTCAGATTGCCACTCGCATCCAGCGAAGCGGGCGACCAGCTGGGCAGCTCGGTGGCAGTGAGCGGCAAGCACATTATCGCCGGGGCGCCCCTGGACGACGGAGCCGGAAATCTACTGGCTGATTCAGGCGGTTTTTACATGCTTGTGAATGACGGCCAAAAGTGGCAGCAAAGGGCGGATCTTGGCGTCACCGATCCTGTTTCAGGCGATGAATTCGGCTACTCCGTCAGCATTGACGGCAACACCGCGGTCGTGGGGGCCTGGACCAAGGACGGTGCCTCGAACGATACCGGTGCCGCCTACGTCTTTCAAAGAAACGAGTCTAGTCCCAACGGCTGGGGAGAAGTCACAGTCCTTGCTGCATCCAACGCCAGTGCATCGGATCGTTTTGGCGTATCAGTTGACATTAGTGGAGACATTATTGTAGTCGGCGCGGACAGATCAGCAGGAACCGGAGCAGTCTATATCTTCCAGAGAAATATAAACGGCCTGGATTCCTGGGGCGAAGTAGCCGCACTATACGCAGACGACGGGGAAGCCAGCGACTTTTTTGGATCAGCAGTTGCGGTCGACAGGGGAACCCTAGTGGTTGGGGCCTGGGGCGAAGATGGCGGCCCTGGCAGCCCCACTTCAAATGCGGGCGCGGCTTACATTTTCAGCCGGAATTTCAATCCGATCACGCCTACTGAATCAATTGCAGATAATTGGGGACTGCAGGCGGTACTCACACAGACCCCGTCGACAGATGCGCAACTTGGCAAGGCAGTGGACATCAGCGGAGATCATGTGGTGGTTGGGGCACCTGGGAAGAACGGCGTACAAGGGGCTGCTTACGTGTTCGACCGTAATATCGGCGGCGCAGAGAACTGGGGCCTATCGTCTATTCTATCTGCCGATGATCCTGGTGCCGGGGACAAATTCGGAAGCGCCGTCGCCGTCCACAACAATACGATCGTTGTGGGCGCGCCAGGTGAAGACGGCGGCCCCACCAATCCGGTCTCAGAAGCTGGTGCCGCTTTCATTTTCGAGCGAAATGTCGGTGGCGCCGATAGCTGGGGATTGTTGACCACAATACGCGGTTCAAATCCGGCAATAAGTGATGAATTTGGAAAGACAGCCTCTATAAGTGGCGACACCGCGGTCGTCGGCGCCCGTTTGAAGAATTCTTCCGATGGATCTGTAGTCGACGTCGGCGCTGCCTACGTGTTCGCACGAAACAGAGATGGTGCCGATCTGTGGCACCAAACTAATGTCATTAGAGCCAGTGGTGCTCTGGCCGGGGATCAGATGGGTACCTCGGTCGCGATCAGCAGCAACACCATAGTCGCTGGAGCTCCAAAGGTTGAAGGGGGAGCGGGCAATATTGACAGTGCCGGCGCTGCCTATGTTTTCATGCTTGAAGACGAAAGCATAAGCGGCCTAAGCGCGGTTAACGATAGTCCCACACTGCTCGGCAGCAGCACACAGGTCACGGCGACGGCACTTTCAGGCACCAATGTTGTTTTTGCCTGGAATTTCGGCGATGGACAGACCGGCGAAGGGGCAAACGCGGCCCATACGTTCGCTGTTGTAGGCCAACACACAGTGACGGTCACAGCATCAAACATTCTTGGGACTCAAGTGACCACGACCACGGTTACGATTGCCGATGTACCGATTACTAACCTGAATGCCTTTGACGACGACCCGACGACCCTGGGTCAAAGTACGTTGTTTACCAGCACAATCAACACCGGCACCAATGTGAGCTATCTTTGGGAGTTCGGCGACGGTCAAAGCGGAAGCGGCAGTTCACCGGTTCATCAATACCAGGCTGTGGGAGAGTACACCGCGACCGTGACCGCGACCAATTCTGCCGGCTACACGTCCACCATCACCTTCGTATCGGTGATAGACGTCCCAATCGCGGGCCTATCGGCGTCAAATGATAGCCCAACGCTTCTGGGTCAGGCGACCTCATTCACGGCAACCATCACCGCCGGCAGCAACCCCAGCTACCTCTGGGATTTTGGCGATGGTACCATTGGTTCTGGCAAGTATACGTCCCACATATACCCGGCAATTGGCGCCTACACGGCTACGGTTACAGCCACCAACGGAACCAGTGTCAAAAGCGCCAACACACTGCTGGCTATCCAAGACGTCAGAGTATCAGACTTGTCAGAGGCGAACAATGGGCCTCTGCAGCTCGGACAGACTGCCGTTTTCACGGCCTCAATTGGTGCCGGAACCAACGTGGTCTACACCTGGGACTTCGACGACGGTTCGTTTGGCGCTGGGCAGATTGTATCCCACACCTACAGTGAAGTCGGGACATTTTTGGCCAAGGTGACTGCCAGTAATTCGGCAAATTCGAAATCTGTCTTTTCGCCGATAGTGGTTGGTGATGTGCCCATCAATGGGCTTGTGGCCAGAAACGATGGTCCCACCCCGCTTGGCGCCGAGACACTTCTGTGGACTACCACCAGCAATGGCACGAACGTAAGCTACCAATGGGACTTTGGCGATGGGACCACAGGGAGCGGGCAGCCAGTTGCTCACATCTACCCCTCGCTGGGCGATTTCACGGCAACCGTGACCGCGACCAACGACGCCGGGCATTCTGTTTCAACCACTCGAGTCGAGATCAAGAATGCCATGGTTGCTGGTTTGGACTTCTCTAGTGACAATCCAACGCCATTGGGCCAGGTCACCACGCTGACAGCCACAGTGGCTGCCGGCTCCAGCGTCCAATACCAATGGGATTTCGGCGACGGCAAATCGGGCAGCGGCAAAGTTGTCACGCATGTATTCCCAGCCGTTGGGCCATTCTCGGTGACGGTCACCGCCTCAAACGACGTAAGCGTCCTGACCAGGACGAAAACGGTCACTGTTGTTCCAATCCGGGTTTTCCTGCCGGTGATCTTCAATAAGTATCCGGACCAATGGGAGTCGGAACCCAATGGGACTTACGCTGATGCGACCGGACCCTTGTTCTCGGGACTCGAATACTACGGCACCTTCCCTGTCGGGGACATTGATGATTACTTCTACTTCGACGTCCATACAACCCATGACGTGACGATAGTCTTGTCGAATATTGGTGAAGGACATGACTACAACTTGCTGCTATATGATGCTTCCAATAATTTGCTGGCATATAAGGGTACGATAGGAAACGCTTCCGAAATCATAGATCCTGTTGAATTCCCGCTGGCAAAGAATTTGAAACCTGGGCGCTACTTCATACGGGTATTTAATTACGGCGCCACCTCTAGTTCACAGCCATATCATTTGAAAGCTACATTCCGCTAGTCGCCAGATCATGTTTATCTGCCAGTCTAGGTCTTTTGCCTCATTGTCGGCTCTGAGCCATGTTGGCTGTGGGGAGAGAGGCGATCAGCGTCCAATTCTTCCGTCATATTTCTATTCACAAGATGTGAATTCCATGTTTAATGTGCCACCGATCGGTGAATCTCAAGGTGAATAGACACAAACTGGCTCGTGGACCGAAAACTCTCCGCATCGTATACATTGTTGCGCCTTTCCTGCTGCTGCTTGCTTTGTTTGCGATGGTCAATTTGCCAACTGTCAATGACTTTGAGGGGATAAAGACCGCGACACCCGACAAGCTGCCTTCGGTAGTTCAGGAGACGCCGGTCGTCGCATCTACACCTTCTACCCAACTGCCGCCTGCCACAGCAACCTCAAGCCCTACAGTGACACCCCAGCTGGAGCTCCAGCGATCTCCAACGCCAAGGGCAATACAGTCGATTCCCCTGCTTGGCCCGCCAGACAAAAGCGTTTTGCCGCACGACGGCACGGTCACGTTCTATTGGGCATGGACAACCCCACTAGAGGACAATTCTGAATTCCTTGTTTTAGTCAGCCAGGGCACGCAGCAGTTGGCAGTCGGTACGGTCTCACAAACAGAGATGGATCATGTGTATGACTTGGAGATACCCGTGGGTACAATCTGGCCTACAGATCTCGAAATCGCCTGGAAGGTCTCCTTAATTGATACGAACAGTCAGAAACCAATAGCGGAAAGTGTACTCCGCTCATTCAAGCTTTATGTGTATAATTAGAAGCATCTATCATAGCATAATCGATTTCTGAAATATTGTAGCCAGCATCGCATCTGGATAGATCAAGAAGGTCCTTTTGATGGCGAGCAGCGGTCTGACCGACAGATTATTCGTTGATTATAGTGTCAAGAAGAGAATCTCTGACAAAGAGCATTCGCTTCTTTACCTTGCTCACAATCTGCGAACGGAGCTGCCGGTCTTCCTACTTCTATTGAATCCGACAGTCGAAACGGATCCGGAGCTTGCCGAACGCTTTCAGAAACGCATAGAGAAGCTCTCAAAAATAGAGCATCCCAACATAGCCCATGTCAAGGACGTCGGAGTTTCTCCCAAGGGGCAGCCTTGCGCTGCCATACAGCATTTTCGCTGCAGTCCGCTGTCCACCAAGATTACCGAACTTGCCGAACAACATCGACAGCTCCCTGTTGAAGATGTCCTGCGTCTGGTTCGAGATCTGGCTAGCGCCCTGGCGGCAGTCTTTCAGGAAGGACTTTCACACTACGACCTTCGTCCCGAAAATATCTACATTCGAGAAGACGATTCACCGGTGCTTCTGGATCTTGGCGTACCTGAACTAGCCCTGAGCGATGAGACTGCAAGAGAGATTGTTGAATCCGGCTTTCTTGATTACGCCGCACCCGAACAGATTCAAGGCAACCGAACTACCCCAAAGAGCAATGTCTACTCGCTAGGTATCCTGCTCTACGAGCTTTTGGCCGGCCATCGGCCGGAAATTCCGACCTCGTCATGGGATATCTTCGAACGCCGGCAGGTAACAATTCCGAGGGCGGCGCCGTTGGAAGAGGTTCGAAAAGGGCTGTCACCAGAAATCTATCGGCTGGTCCGGAATTGCCTTTGGCAGCAAGAATGGAATCGGTTTGAATCACCGGCTGCGCTAGTGGAAGCGCTTGACCAAGCGATAGCGGTACTGACCAATCCTAAGTCCGAGCTCATTTCACCGTCATTGAGGCTGAGGCGCCGCTTGATAACCGCATCAGCCCTCCTCATATTCATTCTTCCCATCGGATATGTGTTGTTTGGCGGCAGCAGTTTGATCAGTAGGCTTGGAAACAACGGTGATGGCACTAATATTTCAGTTCAGCCCAGCGCCGTGGAATTGACTGGGACGGCGATGGCGGCGATAGAAACCGGTGGCAACCACACCAATCAGCTGCTTATGCCCGTAGTGAGCGAAGGCGAAAGAATCGACCTGCTTTCGCCGGTACCGGGAGGCCAGCTCGTTACAGGGCTGCCGGCGCTGTTCCAGTGGCAGTGGATCGAGCCCGTGTCCGCCAGAGATCAGTTTAGTATCTATCTGGTAACTGCCGATGGCATGTTTTTGCTCGGCTCCATCAATGCCAGCAGCGAGGCTTCCGACTACGAGCTGAAGCTGGACGCAGGCCTGCAGTCGTTCGAAGGCACCTATAGATGGCAGGTAGTTCTTGAGCAGGGCAGCTCTGGTGAGATAGTAGCCAGCAGCCGCTTGCGCACGGTGAATATTGTTCCCAAGAGCGGTGTAGATACCGAACCTTCGCCAACTGCAACGAACCCTGTCGCTGTCGCGCCCACGTCTACCCCAGAACCAACGAGCTCTCCCACCGCAACCCCGACGGCCACCGAACCTGCCGCAACACCGACTCAGACGCCGTCACCTACGGTAGAACCTGCCTGCCAGGTTCAGAATCCAGGAAGATGGATCAGGTATACGATATCATCAGGCGACAACCTCTCCACCATGGCTCTCAGAACTGGAACCACCGTGGAACGGATCATGGAAGTCAACTGCCTTGAAAGCATCCTCATGTCGGTTGGAAGTCGCATTTGGCTTCCTTCGGCACCTACAACACCGACGCCACCGACTGCGTCCACTGCCGTGCCAGGCGGCTCAAACCCACCCAAGCCCACACCTACACCACTGCCCACATTGACTCCGCCGCCGGCGCCGTGATGGGGACCGAAACATATGTCTAGGCGGCAGGTCCCGCCTGTATGTGAGGTGGTCGCGCTCAATGGCAAATACAATCGAATTGACACGCTGGAGATCGAATTCTTCAATGAAACGCCGAGCAGCATTACTATTCGTGACTCTGGGCATTGCCCTGGGATCTCTCTCATACCTGGGAACTGTCTTTGCCTCAACCATAGATTCCGCCAGCATGCCCCTTGCCTACGAAATTGAGCCGGTAGAAATGCCAGAGATCAACGCACAGTTGGCTCCACTGGCTGCCAGCATGGTCGTAACAAAGAGTGCCGTGCCCACGGTTGCCTTGCAGGGTGAAGCCGTAGCGTTCAGCATTACTATTGGAAATAGCGGCAATGAGCCGATATACAGTGTCCAAGTCACTGAGAATAATGCCGACTGCAGCTTGGGGGCGCGTACGGGAGACGCTGGAACCCCGGAAGTTCTCGACGTCGCGGAAACCTGGTCTTTTACATGCACATTGACCGCCGGGTCAGGCAATATCACCAACACCGTGTTTGTCACCGCCACAGACTCGCTGAGCATATCATTTTCGGTTTCGGACACAGCTCTCGTCAATATCGTTCACCCATCATTTGTGGTCACAAAGACCTCAGTGCCTACGACCGCATGGGAGGCAGAACTGGTAACCTTCACGGTTCAAGTCCAAAATGACGGCGATGCGAATCTGGAGAATATTACTCTTTTTGATAGTCAACCTTCATGTGATTTAGGGACACCCGCCGGCGACACGCTCAATCCTGATACATTGGACATTGCCGAGACATGGTCATACACCTGCACGATTGACACATCTGCAGTCGACCTGATTAATACCGCTACCATCACTGCGACAGATCCTATGGGCAACTTCCTGGTGCATAGCGATACGGCGATTGTTGACGTCATCCACCCTTCACTGTCACTGACAAACACAGTTGAGCCAACTGCTCCCCGGCAAGGCGATCTGGTAACCTACACAGTCGGTATCTCAAACACGGGCGATGTTCAGCTTACCGATTTTGAGATCGCCGAATCTCTGCCTGCCTGCGCTCTTGCTGGTCCTGCGACGGATATTGGGGCAGCCAGTGTTCTTGATATTAATGAATTATGGACCTATGACTGTACCGTTACCGCCGGTTCCTCAGCTCTTGAAAATGGCGTAACCGTCACAGCCACTGACGTGCTTGGCCGACAGATTCAAGGTAGCGCCTCAGTTACAACGGCCGTTCTGAACCCGAGCATTGCTGTGGCAAAAGGTCCGGACTATCAAACGGTTCGCAGCGGTGGCACCGCTACCTATACAATTAATATCACTAACACCAGCGATATTGACCTGAACCTGACGATCACAGATACCCTAACCGATGGAAATTGCGCCGCGATTTCCCCGTCCGCCCTTTTGGCAAAAGACAGTACGTCATTGACATGCGTCCAGAACGGCGTTGGCTCAGATTACACCAACACAATTACAGTCACTGGGGAATACACCGCAACTTCAAGTACGGTGATCGGCGTCACAAGCAGCGACCAGGCGTTCAGCGATGTTGTCAATCCGTCATTTACTGCTGCTATGACCCCCTCCTACCAGGAAGTCATTTCCGGCGGGAATGCCGGATTTACCGTAACCCTCAGCAATCTGGGAGACACTGCATTGGATATGCGGGTTGAGAGCTCGCCTGCTGGAAGCAGCTGCTCGGCGGACGCCCCAAACACGCTTCCTCTTTTGCCAACGGTCCAGTACAACTGCAGTATGCCCGATGCCACCGCTGACTACACGCATTTCTTGACGGCAACTGGGACCTATACGCCAACTTCTGGCATACCAATCATCGTATCAAGCACCGTGTCATCGACCGTCAACACCGTCAATCCTGCCCTGACCATTTCGGCTGCCCCAAGCTCTCAGACTATTGTGACGGGCTCGGCAGTGACATATACTTTGGAAATCACCAATACCGGTGACGTCACACTGGCCCTCAGTCCCTCAAACCCAGTGGGCGCCAGCTGCGAAGCGGTGACAGTCAACCCATTAGGTGCCGGCCAGAACACAAGCTATCAATGTTCCCGCTC
>JAHEEY010000480.1 GCA_024640485.1 Chloroflexota bacterium
GGCTCGATCAGGACGCTGTAAGGCGACTGCTGCTCTTCCAGGGTGACGATGCCCCGCTGTGACAGCAGATCAAACCTGGCCGATTTCAGCGCCGCCGGCCTCACATCCAATCGTTTGTGCCAGACACGATAGCTCCCCAGCAGGCCGTCGCGCCGGTAGTAGTACCCCACCAGCGGATGGGTCAGGCAGATCAGCGCCGATTCCGTGTCCGGGAAGCCGGGGAACTCCAGCGAATGGTCGGCCGATTGAGTCAGCTCAACCGACGCGCCGGCCCAGCTGGATTGGGCCTCCATCCGATACTGGTCGTACAGCCCGGTGGACCCATTGACCTGGCAGTCGAAGCGCACCTTGCCGCCGTACCAGGGCAGCTTCCACAGGTCGTGGGGCACGACTCGAGTCCAGGAGTCCAGAGTGGTGCCCAGGAACCAGACACCCCTTTCGCCGGTGACCTGGTCAATAATGTAGAGCCGGTAGTTGGTCTGCCCCATCGTGAATTTGGGGAAGGGAAACACGGCTGAGGTGAAATCGACATCAACGAAGGGCACCACCGAAAACAGCCCCATCTCCTGCCCATCCACCTCGATACTGTCCAGCTTGAACCGGTCCGGGAACAGCCCCTGAAAGCGGCCGGCTGGCACCGCGTAGCTGATGATGGCGAAATGGTGCAGCCCGCAGCGGACATCGATCCCTTTGGGTTTGGGCCGGTCAATTAGAACATCTTCAAATCTTCGAGATTGCTGCACGTTACCTCTCTTTGAAATAGCCCACAGAACGCCGCCCGCTTCATCGGGGTTGTCCCGGGTCGCCGTCTGGCTCAAAGCCGATGCTCACCGAGTCGTTCCAATTGGGATGGTCGTAATCCCTGAGATCGGACCCGCCGGCGATGACAGAGCGCAGGTTGGTCATGAAGTAGATCCAGCAGCTGCGGCAGTTCAGATGCTGCCAGGCGCGATCCGGGTCGACGGTGGCGCAGTTCGTCTGGTGCAGGTCTACTTCCGTCGCTTCCCCCACCTGGCGGAAGCGCACATCGACGGTCATGGTGCCAAAGGTGAATCGCACCAGCCGGTTTGTCTCCACCTGCAGAAAGTCGCCCCCATGGGCGAAATCGTGGACATAGCGCCAATGATAGCTGTCGCCCGTTTGAACCTGTTCGTCAGACGCTCGAACGGCGCCATCTTTGGCGGTGTGAACCGCCTTGTAGATGAAGAACGCCTCCAGGCCGGCGGCCGTCGAGAAGAAAGGGAACAGCCGCTCCAGCGGCGCCAAATAGTACATACGGACATGGAACTGCGACCAATCATACGATGCCATCGATTCTCTCCTGCCAACTGCCGGCGGGCCAGCTTGCTTTAGCCGTGAGAGACGCCAGAACCGGGCCGTTTGCCGGGTGAGCGCACCCAGTAGATACAATAACAGCAGATCATCGCGGCAATAATTAGTTGAGGGGTTTGCTAAGCATCGCTTAATGAAGCGCGGCAGACAGTGGGCGACAACGCCGGCAGATCGCCAGACGCGCTGCCTATCTTAGGCTGGAGCCAGCCCCTCCGGGGTGCCGCCTATTCCTCCAGGGCCTTTCTCATGACGAAGGTCCCCGGCGCTTCAACATAGCCGAACTTTCGGTCGATGGCGATGATCGGCAGGTTCATGGTGCTGTGGTCGGTGTGAACCATTTTCACCTTCAGAACATCCCGGGCATAGCGCAGGGCGGTCACTTTGACCGCCTGGGCCAATTTGCGCCCCCGATATCGCCGGTCTACGCCGGTATACAGGTTGTAAGCATGATTCTGAAAGCGGGTAATCGCGCTCATCGCCGCCCATGTTCCCGTGGCGGCGTCAATCGCGATTTTCTGCCCGCCTGGTTTGTACCAATCCACCTGGCACACCCGTTTCTGGAAATCGTGGAAAGAGTCCCAATTGCTTTCGCCGTCCTTTCCAGGGATATCCAGGCCCGACTGGCTGTTCAAGGCGTACAACTGGCGCTGAGCGGCTTCGGTGTCACCCAGCGCTTCCATGGAAGTGAAGCGAAACCCCTCTTTTTCCAGCCTGGAAATAAGCGGGTCATACCGGCTGTCATCGAAACTACCCAGGTCCAGCCGCATGGGCAAGAAATGCCACCGCTCCTTGAAACCACGCTTCTCGGCGAAGCGGCGGCTCTCCGCGTTGGTGTCCATGATTTTGACCGAGATGCTCTTGACCTGGGCATCTCTGGCAGACCGTTCCAGATCGTCGTAAAGCAGGGCGCCGATCCCTTGGCCTCGCTTGCCTGGGGCGACCAGCAGCTCAAAACTGCAGGACGCCGCGCTGTCGAAGTAGATCCAGTAAAAGCCCAGCGGCTCCTGGCGTTCATCTTCCGCGACGCGCTGGATGCCCGCGTCCCCTTGCTGCCGGTGATATTCCCTCAGCCGTTCTTCTGTTGGGGCGTCTTCTTCCAGCAGCGCATACCAGGCCGCCAGCTGGGCGAAATCCCGTTCTGGTAGGGCGGGACGCAGGGTCATCTGGGTCATAAGCGTTTCTCGTTTGTGCTTTACGGCAGAAATCAGCCGGCAGCCGATCGGCGGCCGGCGTAATGGGCGGCTTTGTCCCCGTCGCCGATGGCTTGATAGAGCAGTTCCAGCTCTTCAAAGACATACGGGTCCGGTTCGCCGGCCTCGTCCCACTCTCTTTCCAGTCGCAGCTGAATCGCGATCGCCTGGTCCAGCCTGCCCAGCGCCCGCAGGGTCCAGGCGATCATCCAATGGGCGATGCGTATGTTCCCTGGCGTGCCGCCCCGCTCATGGGCGGCCAGGGCCAGGTTGAATTCCGCCAGCGCGTCTTCATACCGCCCCATCTGATGCAGGGCGTAGCCATTGTTGTTGTGCAGCGAGCCTGCCCATTGCTTGGCGGCCGGCTGGGAGGATGCCTGCATCAGGGCGATCGCTTTGCGGTTCCATGCCACCTGTTCCTCTGGCGCACTGTCTACGAAAGCCATCATATGCAGGGCGTCGATGGCCAGGGCGTCCAGCCCCCCGGCCTGGGCCAGCTCAGCCGCCCGAAGGTAGGCGGCGCGGGCCAGCGCCTTGACCTCGGCGCTCTGCGACTCCGGCGTATGGGTGGCCGACGAATAGGCCCGGCCCAATTCAAGATAGTAGCGCCCTTTGGCTTCAGCGGCAGCGTCCTGGAGCTGGGGCTCAATGCTTTCCAGGATCTGCCGGGCTGCGGCGAAGTCACGGCGGAGGCCGTGGGTCCGGGCGATCTGCGTCTGCAGGATGAAAGCCTCATCGGCAGAGGCCGACGCCAGCGCCGAACGGAAGCGCGCTTCGCTCAGCTCAGGGTCGCTGTAATCCCACAGGGTTGAAACATCGATTGTCATGGAACTTCTCCCATCGTTATGCTGCCGAACTCGCTGCGGCATGGATTGTGCCGGCCTACAACGCCTCGCACTCCCAATCGTGATACGCGTCCACCAGGCAGCCCAGCTTCGGCCGCCAGTATGCCCGCGAGGAACCGGATACCCCGTTCCAGACGGCATCGAACAGCATGTAGGCCAGCGACAGCCGGTAGTCGTCGACCAGCAGCTCCCACGGGTAGTGCACGCCAAGGCGGCTCAATTCCTGCTGGTAGCGGCGCAGCGTCGGCTCCTCGCGGGACGCCCGCTGCGCCCGGGTCCAAAATGCAGCCAGCATATAGACCAGGTCATAGGCGGGGAGGTTGACCGATGTG
>JAHEEY010000481.1 GCA_024640485.1 Chloroflexota bacterium
CCGGTTGCCTCCCCGTTGATCGCCACCTTGATGTTTGGTAATCTGCTGAGAGAGGCTGGGGTGGTGGAGCGGCTGAGCCAGTCGGCACAAAATGAAATCGCCAACGTGACCACGATCTTCTTAGGACTGACCATCGGCAGTACCATGATCGGTGAATCGTTCATCAACATGGACACCCTGCTTATTCTGGGCATTGGGCTGCTGGCTTTTGTGCTGGATACTGCCGGTGGGGTGCTGTTCGGCAAGCTGATGTACGTGCTTTCCGACAAGAAATTCAATCCGCTGATTGGCGCAGCCGGCATCAGCGCGTTTCCCATGGCGGCACGGATCGTGCAGCGTATGGGGCAGGAAGATGATTATCAGAATTTCTTGCTGATGCACGCGATGGGGGCCAACACGGCGGGGCAGCTGGGCAGCGTGATCGCCGGAAGCGTGGTTTTGACCTTGTTGCTAAATGCTGGGTAGCTGATCTTTCCTGAGCTGCTGCTGGTGATAAGCGGTTTGGGGGCGGCTCGGGGTTATGCCTGGCCGGATGCTGGCGCCTGAAGCCAGCATCGGAAAAGGGTACGGGAGTTGCGATATGGAACTGAGAGTTGTTTCTATAGAAAAGCCGGAACCGATCAATTTCATACTGGGGCAGTCACATTTCATCAAAACTGTTGAAGATATCCATGAGGCGTTGGTGTCCGCTGTGCCGGGCATTAAATTTGGGCTGGCTTTTTCAGAGGCGTCTGGCAAATGCCTGATCCGCTGGAGCGGTACAGATGCCGAGATGATTTCACTGGCCAAGAACAACGCGATGGCTCTTTCCGCAGGTCATAGTTTTATCGTCTTTCTAGCTGAGGGTTTTTACCCGATCAATGTCCTGCAGGCGATAAAGCGGGTGCCGGAAGTGTGCCGGATCTTCTGCGCTACCGCCAATCCCACCGAAGTATTGGTGGCTGAGACAGCGCTGGGCAGAGGTATTCTAGGTGTAATTGACGGCTTCAAGCCTGCAGGGATCGAAACGGAAGAGGACATCAGCTGGCGTAAGGGTTTCCTGAGGCAAATTGGCTATAAGATATAGCGCTATCGGCTGTGTCTGGCAGCTTCATCGCATATCACTCCAAACATGACAAATATCACATGCGATTGGTGCCAAATATGACTTTTTTTTCCTGCAAAAGGAAGTACATTTTAATTTAGAGTAGAAAGTAGCTCTAGACTCGCGAAGAAGTTGACATAACTCGCCGCGATTTTGGGACATAAATTTACCGGGGGCATGATACCCGTAGTCGGGTGATGTGAAGATTATGAGCCATAATAATTTTCTTTTACGGAGGAAGACTCTAATATGAGCTCTGAAACAGCCTATAGAAACATTGGCCGCCAGGGACGCGTAAATCAGCTTCCGGTCAAATACAAGAAACGGGACGTTGCTGAACGGATCAAAGACTTCAAAGAAGCCGTCGTTGGTTTTGATGAAGAAACAGCCATGGCCGAAGCGATGCGCTGTATTCAATGCCCCGAGCCGCAAGCGTGTACGCTGAGCTGCCCGGCGGGCAATGATGTGCCGGAAGCGTTGTGGCTCATCAGCCAGGGCGACTTTGTTAAGGCCGCCGAAGTGTTTTCTAAGACCAGCCCGCTGCCGGAAATATGTGGGCGTGTTTGTCCAAATCTCTGCCAGGAAGGCTGTGTGTTAGGCAGACGGAACGGTTCTGCATCCATCGGCAAGCTGGAAGCGTTTGTGGCTGATAAGGCCCGTCAGGCGGGCGCTTTGGCTATCAAATTGACGGCTGAGAAGAGCGGCAAGCGTGTCGCTGTCGTTGGCTCTGGACCGGCCGGCATCACCGCGGCAGAGGACCTGATCAAATTAGGCCACGAAGTCGTTGTCTACGAGGCATGGCCGGTAGCTGGTGGGGTCCCTGTTTACGGAATTCCCAACTTCAAGCTGGACAAGCCAGTGGTCCAATACAAAGTCAAGGATTTGGAAGAAGCTGGGGTGAAGTTCATCACCAATACCCGTATCGGTGAAGATATCACCATCGACGAACTGCAGGCGCAGTACGATGCCATCTTCCTGGCGACCGGCGCCAATGTTGAAGCCAAGATGGACATCCCTGGCGAAGAGTTGAAGGGGATCTATACCTCGACCGACTATCTGGTCCGGGCTAATGTGCCGGTGGAAATGCGTCCTGAGAGCAAGAAAGCGGCACCGGTTATCGGACGCCGGGTGGCAGTCATTGGTGGTGGAGACACTGCCGTAGATTGCGCTCGCAGCTCCATTCGCCTGGGCGCGGAAGAAGTAACCATCGTCTATCGCCGCACCGAATCGGAAATGCCCGGCAATAAGGTAGAACGAGGCACCTGCATTGAAGAAGGTGTCAACATCAATTACCTGCAGGCGCCAGTGGAATATATCGGTGATGTGAATGGGCAGCTAATAGGCATGAAAGTCGTCAAGATGGAGCTGGGCGAACCTGACGCTTCTGGCCGTCGCCGGCCGGTGGTGATTGAAGGTTCCGAATTCACCCAGGAAATTGACACAGTTATTTTGGCTGTCGGCTACTGGCCGGATCCTTTGCTGGGAAAGAAGACCGAGAACCTGGCTACCCACAAATGGGGTTTGATTCTGGCTGAGGAAAACGTGGGCGCGACAACGCGCGAGGGCATTTTCGCCGCTGGCGATAATGTCCATGGACCAGACCTGATTGTTACCGCAATCGCCTCTGCTCACCGCGCGGCCAAGAGCCTCCATGCTTATCTGCAAGGGGAGTCGATCCCGCTGCCGGTGGTGCCGGAGAGAACCCGCCGCTAAGCGAAAAATCCAACAGCGGCAGCCGCTGCTGTCTAGAAAATAGAGAAAGCCCTTGGGTCATCACGACGCAAGGGCTTTTTAGTTGGAACGGGCAGGGTTTGAGGCTGCCGCAAGCAAATTCCCGCCCCTTTGAGAGATGTGTCAGGCCGGGCGTCGCCAGGCGCCCCTCGCAAGCTAGACGGAACCTGAAGGTGACGTCGCGCCGTGGATCTGGATATCGGCTTCTCGGCGTCGCCTGCTGCCGCGGGCCGATGAGAGGCCAGTTTGAGATAGGCTGCCGCAGGCCAGGTATTGTTGCCATTTCCCTGCTTCATGGCTATCCTTCACAGCATGAATCCATTTCACTGGCTTTTTGATAAACTCTATCCGGTTATCCGGTTTGTGTATGAGAGATTACGCGGCAATCGTTGGTTTGACCTGATCGCTCCGCAGCTTTGGTTGGGCGGCGCACCAACCTATAAACGTGACTATGATTTTCTGCTGGCCAATGGGATTGACGCCGTCGTCAACATCCGGGCGGAACGCCAGGATGACACCGCCTTCTACCGCCAGCATGACATTAACTACATCCAGCTGAAAGTACTAGACGTGACCACGCCGCCGGCAGAGATCCTGACCGAAGGGGTTAAGTGGATTGACGAGCAGATGCAAGCTGGCCGCACGGTGCTGGTTCACTGCGCTAAAGGCCGGGGGCGCTCGGCAACGTTGCTGGCCGCCTATTTGATGCGATATCAAGGTATGAGCTTCGATGAGGCCAACGAACTGATGAAAGGGAAGCGCTCGCTGACCAAGCTAGAGTCTCGCCATCAGAAACAGCTGGAAGCATGGTTGAGCGCATAGCTTGAAGCCAACTGAGTCCACCAAGTGAGGAAGGAAAGCCAATGGCGCCAGCCAAAGC
>JAHEEY010000482.1 GCA_024640485.1 Chloroflexota bacterium
GTCAATCTGGAAACAGACATTTTGCCCAAACTGGTCGAGGATGAGCAGCTGATGATCTATCGGCACACTGGTTTTTGGCAATCGATGAACACAATGAAGGACACAATGGTCCTGGAGCAGATCTGGCAGCAGAACCCGCCCTGGAAGGTGTGGGGAGATTAGCCCCACCACTCTCCGGCTGCTGCCGCTGTCTGAACGATTAATTGGAGTAGGACATTGACTGAATCATTTTGGAACGACAAACGGGTATTTGTTACCGGCTGTGCCGGGCTTCTTGGCTCCTGGCTGACCACTGACCTGCTGGCTCAAGGGGCTGTGGTCGTTGGCCTGATCCGTGACCAGGTTGCCCAATCCGAGTTGGTGAGAACCGGCGCCATCGACAAGATCAATGTCGTCCACGGCGACCTGAACGATTATTCCTTGATGGAAAGGGCCCTGGCCGAATACGAGATCGACACCATCTTTCACCTGGCAGCTCAGACCATCGTGGGTATCGCCAACCGGGCGCCCATGTCAACCTTCGAGACCAACATCAAGGGAACCTGGGTGCTGCTGGAAGCGGCTCGGCGGAATCCCACCGTGAAGCGCATCATTGTCGCCAGCAGCGATAAGGCATACGGCACCCACGCCCAGCTCCCCTACCAGGAAGACGCCCCGCTGCAGGGTATGCACCCGTATGACGTCTCCAAGAGCTGCGCCGACCTGATTTCCCGCACCTATGCCCACAGCTACGGACTGCCGGTGGCGGTGACCCGCTGCGCCAACTTGTACGGCGGCGGCGATCTCAACTGGAACCGCATCGTACCAGGCACCATGCGCAGCGTACTTCGCGGTGAAGCCCCAATCGTCCGTTCCGACGGCACCTTGATGCGGGATTACATCTACGTCCGAGACGCGGTCAGCGGCTACCTGATGGTGGCTGAAAACATGGACCGTGAAGATGTCGCTGGCGAAGCGTTTAATTTCGGCGTGGACAAGCCGCTGGCAGCCATCGACATGATCAACACTATCATCAAGATATCAGATCACCCTGAGCTGGAGCCGGTCATCCTGAATCAAGCCAAGAATGAAATCCAGAACCAATACCTGTCCTCTGAAAAGGCGGGTAAGGTGTTGGGCTGGGAGCCGAAATACAGCCTGCAGGATGGGCTGGCGGAGACGCTGGCATGGTACCAAACCTTTCTGGCTGAGCAGTAATCGCCGCCCAAGGAGCTGACGTGCGTCTACTGCTTACCGGCGGCACAGGATTTGTGGCTCGCGCCCTCCTGGAACAGCTGCTGCCGGACACTCAGGTCCATCTTTCCCTTCTGATCCGCCCGGATAGTCCGAATCTCACCAGGCTCGATTCACTGCTACACGAATTCCCTGGGCGTGTGAAGCTGTACCGGGCTGATCTGCGTGACGCCGGCTCACTGGCTGATGTTGTCGGCGACTGCCGGCCGGATCGGCTGATTCATCTGGCCTCTGCTGGGGTCACCAATCCCAACTTAGCCATACCCGTCGCTCTGGCGCACAATCTTCAGGGGACCCTCAACCTGATCGACGCCTGTTTTAACGGCCAAAATCCACCGGAACAGCTCATCGTGGCCCGCACCCCAGGCGAGCACAATGCTATGAACGTCTATGCCGCCAGCAAAGCGGCAGCCTGGGCCTTCTGCCGCATGGCGGCCACCACTCGAGGGCTGCCTATCGCCGGGGCCATGATTTACCAGGCGTACGGGCCCGGCCAATCCAGCAGCGCGTTGATCCCCTCCGCGGCCGCTGCCGCCCTGGCAGGCGCCGATTTCCCCATGACCTCAGGCGTACAACTGCGTGACTGGATACAGGTAGAAGATGTCGCCGCCGGTCTGATCGCCACGCTCTGCACCGACCTCGCTCCCGGCGCCACCGTTGACCTGGGAACCGGACGACCCACCTCAGTCGCCGATGTCGTTGCGGCGATTTATCAGATCGCCGCTGCCGGCGGCCAGCCGCTGATTGGCGCGGTCCCCAACCGGGCTGGAGAGGACAGCCGCCAGGTCGCGGATGCCGAAGCCAGTCGAGAAATGATTCAATGGCAGGCAAAGATCCCCCTGGCCCAGGGGCTAGCCCAACTGCTGCAATCCTTTGAATAGACGCAGCCCGTGGACCTCTTCACCGACAAAAAAAGCGGGGCAGCCACTGGTAGGCCGCCCCGCTTTTCATTTTCTTGCCAGCGTCAGCCGCTGTTAGGGCTGCGAAAAGAGCACCACCAGCGGATCATGATCCGAGACGTGCCGGAAAGATTGATCTTCCGGTGCCGGCAGCGGGAAAGTCGTGCTCACGTGGAGGACATCCACAGAAACGACCTGTTGGAACAGCGATTCCGACATCAGGATATGATCCAGCGTTTGCGTCCTGCCCTGGTAGATATAGCTGAAAGGCAGGTCACTACCGGTGCCCAGGTACTCGTAGCTGTGGCGTAGGCCGCCTTCACGCAAACTGTCGATTGGCAGGGAGTCGTAGAAGCTGTTTAAGTCGCCCATGACCAGGAACTGCCCGTCGGGATCCGCCGCCTGCAGTTCGGCGATGACCTCCAGGTTCCACAACGCCTGCGCAGTCCGGCGCGGCTCTGTGGCTTCCTCACCTGCGGACATCGACGTGAAATGGTTGTTGAGTACGTAAACTGTCTGGTCACCGCCAGCCAGATGAATGGTCACCTTGATCATCAGCGGCGGACGGCTGGTCAGCCCTTCAGGGGCCGTAAACGCGGCCGCCTCTTCCACCGTCGCCCGGTCCGATCGGACGATGTAGCCGACGTCAATCCCCCGGGAATCAGTCCCTTCGATCAGGAAAGGCAGGTAGCCGAAGGAGGCCAGCAGCTCATCAGCAACCAGATCCTCCAAGACGTCGATATTCTCAACCTCCTGCAGCCCGACGATGGTCGGGGCACCGACGGCAGCGATCACCTCGGCGATCTTGTGCACCTTGGTGCGGTACTCCGACAAGGTCGGCCGGGGCGGATCAGACGGATGGGGATCCAGCAGGTCGAACCAGTTTTCCACATTGAAGGTGGCCACGCTGAATTGGGTGCTGTCGGCAGCCGGCAGATTGTTGAACACCAGCTCTTCTCGGCTGAACTGCGGGCTCTCCAAAGACTCTATCTTGTAGTTGTCGTAGGTGTATGCCAGCGGCCCGATCAAGCCGGTAACCACATCACCCCGCTGCATGGCGTTGGGCATGGTCGATTGGTCCATATGGGTCATCGAGGATCCATCGTCCCCGAACATCAGGTAGCCAACTTCATCGGTGCGCCCCACGCTGTCAACGCCCACGCTCTGGCTGACCATACCAAACTCGCCGTATTTAGTCGTCGCCGCCACAACAAGCGCCGGTTCCGATAGCGAGACCAGCATCCCTTCCAAGGATTCGTTGTATACCAGCGCCGCTTCCACGTCCGCTGGCGGGCTGTAAGAAGCCGCTGACGGCAGCTCATTACCGCTGCTGATCACGGTGACGCTGTCTGGCTCAGAGGCGTCCAGCGTCGTTTGGCCCGATATCTCGCGCACCTTTCCGGTAAGCTGCACCAGGTCGCCGATCGTCAGCGACAGCTGCGCCATGTCGGCCAACACGAAAACGCCAGCCGAGGTAGCTTCCGAATCGTCAGATTCCGCTTCCTGAATCCAGAAGCCGCCCATTTCCGGGAAGACGCCAATGACTACTCCTTCTG
>JAHEEY010000082.1 GCA_024640485.1 Chloroflexota bacterium
CCAGCCAGGAAGCAGACAACGATATCCTTTTCCCCTAGAACCCGCTGCTGCAGACGCATGATTACCCGTTCTTGTTCAAACATCTCTACTCCTTTCCAATTTCACGGCCACCTTTTCCAGACAGCAATCAAGGTGCTGGCCAATTTGACGCCCTGTTTGCCTGGCCGGAATGTCAAAGGATTATACCAGTTTTCATCTCTGGGAATGGAGGCAAGGAATGAAGATTCAGGCAAGCACGCAGGTCACTTCTGGCGCTTCAGTGTGATGTGGAGGTATGGTTTGGGATCGGCGAAACGCGGGGGTTAGAAAAAGCCCAACATAGAGAGGGCCAAGACATTGACGGCGCCCAGCAGTAGGCCAGCAATGATTTGTGAGGGGGTGTGCCGTTTCAAATACAGTCGCACCCAGCAGACAGCCAGCACGAACGGGCCAACGATGAGGAGTGCGGGGCCCCAGCCGAAGATGAGACCCACCAGCACCAGGGTGGCCATGATACCGGTGGCATGGATGCTGATCAGACAGAATATGTTGATGATGCCCAGGGTAGCCAGCTCAATCATATTGAATACGGTTAACTGCTTCAGCAGGTCAGGGCCGCTGCCGATGTCCAAGATCAAATAGGCGATGGCGGAGAAAATGACCGCGGCGATGTAGGGGATGTGCCGCTCACTGGTATTGCTCATGTGAAGTTCAGTGATCCGGCCGGTCTTGAGCAGATACAACACCAATAAGATTGGCGCCAAAGAGACAAAGAAACCATAGACGAGCGCCCAGGTGAAACCGGACCAGAAAGGCAGGACGCTCAAGGCAACTGCCAGTCCCAGAACGGCAAACATGACTGGCGGGCTGATGATATTGGAGAAGAGCCGCGCCGCCTGAATAACCCCAGTGCGGTTCTCGACGTGATGGTCTCTTGGCTTGTCCATAGCGGTGTTTATGAAAACGGGGTCAGCGGAATGTTCTCACTCTGCTGACCCCGTTCGGGTTCAAGGATTATGTGCCTTCCTGCCAGGAGTTCAGGTACTTATACTGTTCTTCTGTCAGGGTATCGATGCCAATACCCATCGATTCCAGCTTGATGCTGGCGATGGCCTGGTCGATCTCAGCCGGGACAGTGTGGACCTTGTTTTCCAAGGTGTCTTTGTTTTCCAACAGGTACTTGGCTGCCATCGCTTGGCCAGCAAAGCTCATGTCCATCACCGCGGCCGGGTGTCCTTCTGCGGCGGCCAGGTTGACCAGACGCCCTTCACCGAGCAAGTTCAGTTTGCGGCCGTCCTTGAGGGTGTATTGGTCAACGAAGGGGCGTACCCGCTTGGGATCATCAATCGAGAGAGATCGCAGGCCTGGCTTGTTGATTTCAATGTCGAAGTGACCAGAGTTGGCCAGGAGGACGCCGTCTTTCATTCGTTCGAAATGATGGGTGTCCAAGACATGAATGTCGCCGGTGGCGGAGAGGAAGATGTCACCTTGGGAGGCAGCTTCCATCATTGGCATGACCCGGAAGCCATCCATTACCGCTTCCAGCGCTTTCAGGGCGTCTATCTCGGTAACAATAACGTTGGCGCCCAATCCCTTGGCTCGCATGGCGATGCCGCGGCTGCACCAGCCGTAGCCGACGACCACGACGGTCCGTCCAGCGATCAGGAAGTTGGTGGCGCGGATAACACCGTCCATGGTGGACTGCCCGGTGCCGTAGCGGTTGTCAAACAGGTGCTTGGTCATGGCGTCGTTGACCGCCATCATCGGGAATTCCAGGGCGCCGTCAGCTGCCATAGCCCGCAATCTCACCAGACCGGTAGTGGTCTCTTCAGTGCCGCCAATCAAGTTGGGCAGCAGCTCGCGGCGGGAGGTGTGCAGGGTGCTGACCAGATCGGCACCGTCATCCATGATGATGTGCGGCTTGTGATCCAGGACCGCCTTCACATGTTTGTGGTAGGTCTCGGTATCCTCGCCCTTGATGGCGAATACCGGGATCTCGAAATGGGAGACCAGGGATGCCGCGACATCATCTTGGGTGCTGAGAGGATTGCTGGCGCACAGCATGACATCGGCGCCGCCGCTCTGCAAGCTGACCATCAGGTTAGCTGTTTCAGTGGTGACATGCATACAAGCACTGACCCGAATGCCGGCGAAGGGCCGGTCGGTGCCGAATTGTTCTTTGACGCCGCGTAACACGGCCATTTCTTGCTCGGCCCACTCAATACGATGGCGGCCGCCGGGAGCAAGCTCGGGATTCTTAATATCGAAGTCCATTAATAGATTCTCCTAAGTTTAACTTGTTATTTCCGGATAGGTTCAAGCGGACCTATCTGGAACCGATTAGATAATCAATGGTCACTTCACTGCTTAACTACCAGTCCAGCGAAGTTTACCTGATTGGTCGAGAATTGGAAACGGGATCCAATCTCTAGCCTAACAGCGCGTCAAGGGCGCCATTATCATCAAAATGGTCGCGGTAGCGAGCCACAAATTCAGCCGGGGTGAAAAAGTGATTCTGGGTCCCCATTTGCTCCAGAACGTAGGTTGAGGCCAGCGCGCCCATTCGCCCGGCGATATCCCAGGGCAAGCCCAGCTGCATGCCGCGCATCAGGCCTGCACGGAACGCATCGCCGGCGCCGGTTGGCTCGACCACTCTTTCGGGAGGTACCACCGGGATCTCGAATTGTTGGCCATCGAAGGCGATGGTGGAACCCTTGGCGCCTCGCGTGATCAGAACCCCTGAGGCCAGCTGCTGGATTGCATCTGCTGACAAGCCGGTCTTTTCCTGGATCAGGCTGAACTCGTATTCATTGACCGTCAACAGCCGGCAGCCGTCAATGCCGTCCTTCAAATCCTCGGCAGTGAGCCGAATGGTTTGCTGGCTGGGATCGTAAATGTAGGGTATGCCCAGCGTTTTGCACTCCGCGGCATAGGCCCGCATGGCATCAGGGGCGTTGGGGGAGATGATGGTCAAATCAGCATCATGGGCATATTCCGCAAAGGTGAGCTGGCTGGCATGCGCCATGGCACCGGCATAAAAGCTGGCGATCTGATTCTGGGCCTGGTCTGTATTTACAAAGAAAGAAGCGCAGTAATCATCTTCGATCGCTTTGGTGGTCGATGTGTCTACCCCGTGAGACTCAAGCCAGTCTCGGTATTCCTGGAAATCTTGGCCAGCGGTGGCCATCATTCGCGGGGTGCCGCCCAGCAGCGCCAGGGTATAGGCGATGTTGGGGGCGGTGCCGCCCCGCTGCCGTTTCATGCTGTCAACCAGGAAGCTCAAGCTGATGTTCTGCAGTTGGTCTGCCAACAGCACATCCGTGAACTTGCCCGGAAACGACATCAAATAGTCAAATGCAATGGAACCAGTAACAGTAATCTTCATGGATTTATCTCAAGTTTCTAATTAGCTTGAATCGCGCTTTGAGGCGCTGATTCCTTTCTTCAGGACAGGCGAGAGTCCGAGTCGGTCTCGGATCATGATTAAGATCGCCTTGAAGCCATCAAGACTGGTAATCTTCTTGCCTTCTTCGTAGGTTCGCGGGTTATAGGAAATGGGGATTTCAATGATTTTGTGCCCGGCAAGCAGGATCTTGTTGGGCAGCTCGAAATCGAGATTGAAATCCTTTGTGGTCAGATTCAGCGACTGCACCACATCTGCCCTGACCATCTTGCTGGCCGTGGCTACATCTGTGAGTTTCCCGCCAAATAGGATATTGGTAGCGGTGGTTAAGATGCGCACCCCTAGATAGGCGTGGGTGTACTTGTATCGGATGTCGCCAGCCAGGACCCGGGAACCAAAGATTGCCGCCGCCGCGGTCTCGTCTGCTTTCCGGCAGAAGGCAACGTGCTCTGCCGGGTCATATTCAGCATCGGCATCCTGAATGATCATGTAGTCGCCGCTCATGTTGGCGATGCCGGTACGGATCGACATCCCTTTGCCCATGTTGCGGTCGTGGAAGACAACCCGGATCTCCGGACCTTCAATCTGCTCCAGAATCTCACGGGTGCCGTCTGTGGAGAAATTGTCGACCACGATAATCTCGCGATCCCAATTGGGCCCCAGCTCTACCGCTTCTGTTTTTGCAATAATCTCTCTAATTGTTGCCTTCTCGTTGTAGCAACAAATGATGACTGACAGTTTCATATTCATTCAAGACTAAGGACTGAGAAGTGTTTCAACCTGCTGCACACCCCTCAGTCCTTATCATTTCGTAACCCTGATTTCATTTGTAATTCGGCGCTGGATTATAACACACCCCGCCCCATTACCAACTCATACCGCCTGAGAAGTCTCAGGAGCGGCTAACGATCCGCTAGGTAACCGGCGTGGGCGTAGAGGTTGCTGTGGGCGGCACTGGTGTGTCAGTTGGCGGCAGCGGAGTCTGGGTTGGCGTGTTCGTTGGCGGCGGTGCCGTCTGTGTGGCGGTCGGCATCGAGGTGGCGGTGTTGGTAGGTGTTGCTGTGGGGGTCGCCGTCGCCGGCTGGGCGGTTGCCGTTGGTGTGGTGGTTAATGTGCTGGTAGGCGTGGCGCTAGCCGGTGGTACAGGCGTGTCGGGCGGCGGCGGCGTCACTGCCACGGTCGCGGGCGGAGGAGGCGTCGGCTCAACCGTATCTGTCGGCCGCGGTGTTGGTTGCGGCGTTCGTGTCGGTGCCGGCGGTTCATTTGTCGGCAGCGGCGTCCAGGTTGCAGTTACCGGCAAGGCCGGCAAATATAGCTGGCGACCTGCCACCAGATAACTGCTGCTGAGACAGTTGGCCTGCATGACGGCATAGACAGTCGTGCTTCGGCTGCGAGAAAGCGAGAACAGGGTGTCGGCGGGCTGCACCATGTAAGCCGTCCAGCTGGCTGGAGGGCCGCAGTTGACCCGCACTGGCGGCGATGACGGCAGAGAGATCTTCATGCCGCTGATCAACTGATTCAGTTCAAGGCAGTTGGCCAGGGTGATCTCATCGACAGAAGCGCCCGAGTTAAGTGACAAGAAAAACAATGTGTCGTCGGGCTGCACTTCGTAGCTCACCCAGCCGTTGGGAACATCGCCGCAGCTGGAGATAATCGCGACGGCAGTGGCGCTGGGTTTTACTCTTGGTACCGCGGTGTTGGCGGCAGTTGGGGATGGTGTTTCCGTCGGCAGGGGGGTGGGCAGCGGAATGAAGGTCGCTTCCATGATGGCCGCCGCCTGCGCGACAGCGGTTGGCTTTATTCGTGTCTGAAGATGGTCAAGTCTAGATAGCAGCAGCGCCATTATCACCGTGATGATGACGGCGGCAGTCAAGATGGTATTTGTGCGCCAACGAGAAGCTGGGGAATCATGCGCCATTACTACTACTGCCTCGATCGGTATCCTCCAGACTCTTGCCGGTGATATCGGCGTCTGAAAGCGGGAACAGCGTGGAAAAGGTGCTGCCGACACCGATTTCACTGTCCATCCAAATACGACCGCCATTGGCTTCGGTCAGGGTGCGGGCTACAGAAAGGGCCACTCCGGTATCTCCCAGACCGTCGATCAATGGGTTGTCAGCTCGATGCTGGGGATCGAATACGCGTGAGCGATCCTCAGCGCATATACCACCGCCGCTGTCGGTAACACTGAGCTGTACAAACTCGATCATCTCGGCATGTCCGTTCGATCCTGATCCCGGCAGCGTGTGTGTGTGGGCGGAAATCGCGATGCGTCCGTTGCTGCCTGATGATTGGCAAGCATTCCCCAATAGACTGGTCATGACCTGGGTAAAGGCAAACCGGTCTAAATCAATCTGGGGCAAATCCTGGGCGATGTCCAGTTCCAGGCGAAGCTCTTTGTCACGTATTTGAGTGATGATACTGCTGATCGCTGCTTCGACTGCTTCCTGGATGTCAACTTTCTCTTTGACCCTATCCGCTTGAACAGTTGGTTTTCCGGTGGTGGCCATCTGCACAATCTGCTCCAGCAAGGTGCCCATCCGCTGCGAATTGGCTTCGATCCGCTGCAAGAAATCGCGCTGCATGGCGCCCAAGATCCCCATCCGTTCTCCCAGTAGCAAATCTGTGTAGCCTGAGATAGAGGTCATCGGTGTGCGCAGCTCCTGTGCCAGTGAGGCGATGACCTGGTTGACCGGCCCTTTCTCCCACTGCTCCAATTCAGCTTCCAACTGCTGTATATGCGCTTGTGCTTCCTCCAGCTGCCCAGAGTAGCGAGTAATAGTCATCATCACCCATTCGGTGCTGAGCTCCCCTTCGCTGGCGGCAGCCAGGGCCATCGCCTCCTCAGCTTCAATGAGCGACTCCCGCAGGGCGCCGATCTCTGATTCCAACTCGGTTACTTTCTTGTCCCGATTGAACCGCTCCATCTCCTCTAAAGTGGCAGCCAGATCGTGAGCCTGCTTCGAGGCTGCGGCAGCCTGGCTTTCCGATCTCGTCAGCCGGCTGTTCGCGGTTTCCAGCTCTGCCAGAAGCCGGCTGCGATCTTCCTCCAAAGCGATGATGCGGCCGCTGACGGGAGCGCTTTGCTCGGCCTCAGCCGCTATTTTGGTTATCGGCGCTTCGAGGACAGCCGGAGGCTGATGGTATTTACTTTCGATAGCTTGGGCCAGGAAATCCGCCAGTACCGCCAGTAGTGATTTTTCGCTGTTGGTCCACTGCTCGTAGCCGTCCGGGCCGGCAACCAGCAGCAAATTCATGCGGGAATCGTCGATGGCAACCGGCAGGATGAGCAGCGCACCCAGGTGGGGAAGGCCCATGTTCTCGTACCAGTTGTGCAGCTGCCGGGCGCCCAGTCCATTGGGCATCAGCTGAACCGGCTGCTTTTGTTCGGCCGCCAGTCGAAACGCAGGCCATGCGCCTATGGGGATGGCCCACTCTCGAAGGAGATCACTCCTTTCAACCTGGAGTCTGCCGGTGATATGGGCCAGATCCGGATCTATTTCATCCCGCAGCACCACAGCTGCGAAATCGGCACTGATCAGCTTTGAGGTCATCTCGATGGCCTGCCACAGGAGCTCAGCTTGTGATGACTCTATCAATTGGGTCGAGGCGGAGAGTAGCTCCCTCAATTGGGCGGTGGTCGGCTGTTCCGTCAACCCGCCCAGCCAAATCGGGCTGAGCGAGCGGCGATACGCCATGGCTGCCCAAATCGGGAAGGCGGCCAAGTATCCCAGCCGGATCCAATAGGCAATGTCAGTGTCAGTGGCCAGTATTTCCGGATAATTCCAGAAGTTGGCGGCGTGGGCCAGCAGCAGAAGTAAGAGCAGTACCGGGCTCAATGTATTGCGCAGTTGTCGGGACAGCAGGTTGGAAATGAGCCCGGCCCCCAGGGTGCCCATTTGCAGCACCCCCCAAACAGTAACTTGCCATGAGCTGTTGTACGCCAGGCCCTCTCCCGCGGATGGGTGCCACTCCTGGATGAAGAAGATGGTCATGACCGAGATGATGATGATTGAAATCAGCAGCAGGGTGTCGCCAAGCCGTGGGAAGCGAATCGAATGGGGCGTCAAGGCCCAGGCGATCAGCACCGCGGTCAAGGTATGGATCGCTTGTTCAAGAGGGGGAAGGATCGAGACTGCCAGAGTCGGATCGTCGGCTGAGAGGATGCCAACGACCAGCAAAGCCAGGCGCGTCACAAAAATCACCCCGGCAGCCCAGCTCATACGTTGGGCAGTTAGGTCGGTGGCATCTCGCCGAACTTGACTGCGCGAGATACCGAACACGACCTGCAGCGTCAATAGGGTGATCAGATGGTAAACGATGTTACCTGGCGCATCGGTTAACAGTTGAATGGCTTGCTGCAATAGAGACATAAACGGTTCACTTTGTTGCGCACCAGGGCTTTTTCAACCTGTAGAACGCGGTTGTATCTGTGACTCAAGCTGTTGCGGTGAATTATAGCATATCAATCAGGTGCGGCGATGCTGCCGGCATGATTCCTATGTCAGTTAAAAAGACAACTGCCGCCAGATCAACGGAAGTTGGTCGCTGAGCCGGTGATCAGATTCGACTTCGATCAGTTCAACCTGCCGCGGATGCGCGGCAGCATACTGGCGGCTGAGTTCGATCGGCACGACATCATCATGACGGCCGTGGATGATAGTGATCGGTGCGGGCGGAGCCACCTGGGCGTTATATTGAACTCCGTCCAGCGCCATCTGATATCGCAATGGGATCTCTCGATTAAAGGCAAAATGATGGACCGGCAGGAATCCGTCATACTGCCATTGTTCCCGTTCCGCTTCGCTGGTCAATCGGCCGTACTGCAGTGCTGGTGCCAGCAGCAGCAATCGCTTGACGCCGCCATACCGGTGGGCGTAATGCAGCCCGACCAGCGCGCCCATTGAGCTGCCCACCAGGGTGAGGTCGCCGCTGATCCGATCAATGACAACCTGCCGCAGCCGGTTGATCATGCCGGTGACGGTCATGTGTTCAAAATCAGCCGCAGTTGGGTTGAAATCCATCGCCACAAAGGACACTGCCGGCACCTCTTCGAATTTCTCGCGCAGAAACTGTGCTTTGCTGGAGTTCCCGGAAGAGGCGAATCCATGGAGTAAAACTACGGTTTCTTCGGTCATCGTATTCCTCAATTCACAATTGCCGGCTTGAATTCAGCCAGCCAGCCGTCAGTCAACCGCTCTGTTCATCCCTGACCATTATCTTACGCGCCAACGGCAGTCTCGCGGCCCTCTTGGGTCAGCTGTTCGTCCGAATGGTCTTGTGACCGGCCCAGGGTTATCCATAGGGCCCACAAGAGACAGGGGACAAAGACCAGGCCGCCCATCACGGTCAGCATCGTGGTAATTCCCACCGAACTGTCAATGACCTTGCCGCTGATGGCGGAGCCGGCGGCGCTGAAAAGGGCGAATATGGCGAACTCTGTGCTGAACACACGCCCTCGGATCTGATTGGGGATCAACTGAAGCAGCAGCTGTGTCGAAAATACCCAGACAATACCGACGCCGATGCCCCGCAGCAGGGTGCCCGCCAGGAAAGCGCCGAAGCTGCTCAGCGGCGCGGCGACAAATAGGCCGACGGCGGAAACGGCATATCCAGCGGCGATAGCCCAGCGCAGCGGACGGTTCTTGTCTCCGGTGAAATAGCGGGCGCCGATGGGTCCAAGCCCGGTGCCGATGCCCACCGCGCCGTACATCAACCCCAGTCCGATGCCGCCTCCTTCACCCATGACAAAGATGTTGGCTGCCACCGATACCTGAAGCACCTGGAAGGCGCTGGTGATCAGCAGAGAGGCGGCGGCTTTGTGAAGCACGATGACGGCAATATCCAAATGGCGGCGCAGATAACGCAGCCCCTCTAGATACTGGCGTAGGACCGCGCTGACACGTTTCTCCGCCGCGCTCAAATTGGACACCGAATGGTATCGAATTTGAGCGATAAGCAGCGCCGAAACGACGAACGTCAACGCGTCTATAACGAAGGCGGGCTGGTTGCCCAGGGTGCCGGCTACCAGGCCGCCCAGAGCGGCGCCAAATGCCAGCATGACCGACCAGGTGGCAGAGCTGACGGCGTTGGCGGCGCCAAGCTCTTGCTTGGAAACCAGCTCCGGCAAGATGGCGTTTCGGGTAGGGAAGAAGAAACCGCTGATGCCCAGCTGCACCGCGGTGAGCGCATAGAGCAGCCAAACGTGTTCAGGCTGCCGCACCAACAGGAAGCCGCAGACCACCACCCCCCGGCTGATATCTGCCAGGATCAAGATCTTCTTGCGGTTGTACCGGTCCGCGGCGACGCCGGCAAATGGGCTGGCAACGAATTGGGCCAGCATTCGCACCACGAAAAGGCCGCCGATGGCGACGCCCGAGTTGCTCAAGTCAGAGATCAGAGAGGCCGAGGCGATTAGGTTAAACCAATCTCCCAAGAGACTGACAATTTGACCCATCCACAGAAATCGGAAGTTCCGGTTGCCGCGTACCAGCGCAATGTATCCTGCTGAACTGCTGGTTGGTTGTTCTGGGGAACCCAATGTGAACCTGCCTCTGTTATGCCTGGCTGCAGCAGCAAACCATCAAGGATAGCCCTTCTGGCCGCGCGTGCTTGATCTAAAATTGTAGGTACTTCTAGCTGCGACATCTGGTTTCGTTGTCCAGATATCTTATTATAGTCTAAAATGCTTTCCAGTACATGGGCGGTTGATCAGATGAGGAAGCTGATTGCGGAGGAAAAATGACCGAAGCGAACTACGTGCCCCACAGCGGGTATCATGAGTATCCGGTTGACGAGATGAAACAGCGCGCCGGCCAATTCTACGAGCTGATGAAGCGGCGGCGGTCGGTCAGGCAATTTTCCGACCGGGCGGTGCCTCGGGAGATCATCGAGACCTGTTTGCTGACGGCCGGCACCGCCCCAAACGGCGCCAATCTGCAGCCATGGCAGTTTGTGGTCATTGGAGATGCTGATATCAAACGGCAGATCCGGCAAGCCGCTGAAGAAGAGGAGAAGGCGTTCTACGGGGGACGGGCGTCGGAAGAATGGTTGGACGCGCTCTCGCACTTGGGCACCGACGCCGACAAGCCATTTCTGGAAACAGCCCCTTATCTGATTGCGATTTTCGCCCAGAGCTATGGCGTAGGGGAAGACGGCGGCAAGATCAAGCATTACTATGTTCAGGAATCGGTGGGGATTGCCACCGGACTGCTGATCGCTGCGATTCATGAAGCTGGCCTGGTCTCGCTAACCCACACGCCCAGTCCCATGGGATTCTTGAATGACATTCTAGGTCGGCCGGCCAACGAGCGGCCCTTCCTGATCCTGGTGGTTGGGTATCCCGCCGCTGAGGTAACGGTTCCGGTGATCAGCAAGAAACCATTGGCGGAGATTGCCACCTTTATCTAGCTGCCAATTCCCCTTGTCTGACGGCCTGCGAGGTTGAGCCCGTCGGCAGTCAGCGGGCGCTGTCAAGATCGCCGCCGGCTCCATGGCACATAGGGCGGTTTGCGCTGCCCGCTTGCCTGTTATTGCATTTGCCTGTTCCACCCCCTATACTATATACGTTGTTGCCGCTCAATCTCCGATGTAGTTGCCTGGGGAAAGGGTCTGGGGTGAGCCGTGGCACACAGATGCACTCGCTGCACGAACGTGGTATTGGAAACTTGATGGCACAAGGATACGGTTATGAGTACTGAATATCGTGAAACCATTCGCTTCCTTCAACAAGAAAACATCCGACTGCAGAAAGAAAATCAAGATCTCAACCAAGAAGTCATGGTGCTGCGAGATGTAGTCGATGCCTTGCGGGCGCTGCAGGAGATCACCACCGGTATTGACGTCAATACCAATGTCGTGCATCTTCTCGACCGGATCCTGCAGTCTGCATTGACCAGTATTTCGGCCACAGATGGCTCGCTTCTCCTGGCAGATGATGACACCCATGAACTGGCATTTGTGGTGGTGTTCGGTAAAGTGCGCGAGTCTCTGATGGGTCACCGTATTCCCATTGGCACTGGCATCGCGGGTTGGGTGGCGGAACACGCCGAGCCGGTCATTATTCAAAATGTGCGGCAGGATGCCCGATTCTCCGGTCAGGTTGATCAGAGCTTTAAGTTCCAAACGAAGTCAATGGTCTGTGTGCCTATTGTGTACGGCGATAAGGTGTTGGGTGTGATTCAGGCGCTGAATAAAGCCAACGGCGCTGAATTCCGCCGAAATGATCTGGCTCTGCTTGGGGTAGTGGCGCAGCTGGCAGCGACCGCTATCTCAAAAGCCGAAAGCGCTGTACTCACTGAACAGAGCTGATTGGAACGGCCCTTTTCTCCTCAGCAAACGGCTGGACAGTTTGCTGGTCTACTCCGCTTGGCACCAGAATTGCAGCTCCGCCCCTGATGTTGGATGGTAGACGTAGTTCAGCCCGGTGAATCCGTGACCGCCGACGAATTGATTTTGCGGCCCGCTGTCTAGCGGCAGCTGGTAAAGCTGCGAGATCAGCGGATCGCCTCCCCCGGCCTCAGACACCCACAACTGCACGCTTCGTTCCCCATCCCCCTTGCCAGTCCAATAGTTGGCGTGAAGGTCTAGTTCGCCGAAGCTCATGGTCTGCTGGGCAGCCGCATCTTCAAAGGTGATGGACTCTTCCCGCTCAATTGGCATGCTGGTGCTTGCCCGGTAAGCGGCGCTGCATACGATTTTAGATGCCTTTGCCGGCGACGCCGGTTCCGCTTGTACTCCCGTACATCCCGTGACAAGCAACAGCATCAGCGACAGGACGATCATTCCCAAGGACTCTTTGGCCTTGATATTCATCTGCTCCCCCATGACATGCTATCTACACCAGGCAACTAGCGCCGTGTTCGCGCGGCCCGGTGCTTCGAATAGAAACGTGCCGGTCACATTACAGGTGACCGGCACATACACGAACTAGATTAAGCTGGCACTGAGCTGGATGTCGACCGCAGCCAGCGCCTTGGAGACCGGGCAGCCTTTCTTGGCAGCGGCGGCCTGTTCTTGGAAGGCGGCGTCATCAATCCCAGGCACGTCCGCTTCACAGTTCAGTTCGATGTTAGTGATTGTGGGGGCACCATCAACCCTTCCCAGATGGACTGTGGCGGTCGTCTGAATTTTGGTCGGGGGGAACCCGTCTTTGGTCAGCAGCGCAGATAAGAACATAGAATAGCAGCCTGCATGCGCAGCGCCGACCAGTTCTTCAGGATTGGTTCCCGGCTCTTCTTCAAAACGTGTTGCGTAAGTGTAGGGGACGTCAAAAGCGCCGCTGCCTACTTTCATTTGACCGTGTCCGTCCTTCAATGTGCCGGTCCATACAGCTTCTGCATTTCGCTTGGTCATTCTTGTAAACCCCTTTTTGGTATAAGTGAATTGTCGTTAAATGGTACGTTACTTGAGAATGGATGCGTTTTAATGGGTGATATCAGCCGCGATGTCAGTGATTTCACACGAGCAAACGTATCATTTCTCCTTCAATTAAAGACGGTTCCCAGCCTAAAGTCAACCGGCTTAATGTTTAGTAGAAGCCGGCCAGATCTGTCTCTCTGTATGGCAGTCTGCCGGAGTGGTTAGTTCAGGTTGTGCCCGCTCATATTCTTTACTCG
>JAHEEY010000483.1 GCA_024640485.1 Chloroflexota bacterium
CACCCAGCCCAATGAAGAAAAGGGCCAGCCCGATCACGAATTGATCCATCTTTAGGGTGGTGGTGAAATAAGCCAGTGCCAGCCCGAAGAGTCCGCCGGCAGCCACCGCCACCAACATGCCGGCAAGCAGGCTGTCAAAGCGAAAAGCTGCCAGGAAGCCCAGGGAGGCTCCCACCAGCATGATCCCTTCTTGGGCAACGTTGAACAAGCCGGTACGCCCGGCAAGCATGGTCCCCTGGCTGGCGAGAACGTAAGGCACCAGGGCCAGCATCACCAGCCCGGTGAAATTGATGATTGGCTCAAAAGATTCCATGGCCTAACGTCTCCTGATTAAATCTGACATGAGGATAAACAGCAGAATCAGCGCTTCTACGATGAATACCATCTCCCCGGGGATCATCATGGTGCGCTGCATAGCGCTGGCACCGATCTCCAGGACGGCGATGAAGAAGGCCACAAACGGCACCGCCACGTGATTCCCTTTGGCGATAAGGCCGATGATCAGCCCCAGCAGCAGGAAATTGGACTGCAGCCCTTCAATCAAGCGGTGGTGGACGCCGGCAACTTCGATGGCGCCGGACAGCCCTGCCAAGACGCCGCCCAGGGTCAGGGAAATCAAGAACAGCCGCTTGGTGGCGATGCCGTGGACGTGGGCGGCCCTGGCGTTGGCGCCGGTGACCACCAGTTCGTAGCCGGCCGAGCTGCGATTGGTGTAGATGTAGACGGCAACCGCCGCCAAAATCGCCAGGATGATGCCGGAGTGCAGCTTGGGCGAGCTGATCAGCAGCGGCAGGAACCCGCCCTGGCCAATGGGGACGGTGGTGGGATGCCCGGCGGCGGGATCACGCCAGACGGCGGTGGCCACATAATCGATCAGGCTGAACGAGACGAAGTTCATCAGCACCGTGGTCAGGATCTCGTTAATCCCGAATTTGAACAACAGCCATGCCGGCACTGCCGCCCAGAGAGCGCCGAACAGCATCCCGCCGATCAGCACCATCGGCAGCAGAATTGGTGCCGGCAGGTCAGCCAGCAAAATCCCTACGGCGGCGGCGCCAATGGCGCCGACAATCAGCTGCCCTTCGCCGCCGATGTTGAACTTACCGGCTGCCAGCGGCACCGTGAAGGCCAGCGCCTGCAGCAGCAGGGGGATGAACTTGAGCAGCGTCTGGTTGAAGCCGTTGGGGGTCCGGAAGGAGGTAAACAGGATAGTGGCATACGCTTTGGGGACGTTGAAGCCCATGGCGGCGATGAAGATGCCGGCGGCGGCAAACGAGGCGATGATCGCCAGCAGATAGGGGCCGACCGCGTAGAGTATCGATTTCCGTGGGGGTTTTAGTTGTATGATTTGCTCACTCACCAGCATTTACTCCACTCATCATGCCGCCCAGGGCGTACTTATCAAATTTGTCTCGACTGAGGACACCGACCAATCTGCCGGAAAAAATCACCGCGATCCGGTTGCACAGCAGGAACAGCTCGTCGATATCTTCCGATATCAGCAGCGTGGCCATCCCCTCCTGCTTTCGGTCCAGCAGCAGGGAGTAGATCGCTTCGGTAGAAGGGATATCCAGCCCCTGGGTTGGGTTGTGGACGATCATCAGCTTCCTGGGCTGGGCAAAGGCGCGGGCCAGCATCACCCGCTGGATATTGCCGCCGGAAAGGTTGGCGCCGACGTCGTCAGGGCCCTGGGCCTTAATATTAAAGGAGTCAATCAGCTTTTGGGACGATCCGGCGATCGCCTTCAAATTGAGAAAACGGCCGTTGCTGTACGGCGGCTTGCGGTGCTGTCCCAGAATAAGATTATGGGAAACCTTTGCCGTAGGCAGGAAGCCGTCGGCCAGCCGGTCTTCTGGGACGTAGCTGGTGCTGGTGGACAGCAGTTCGCCGGTGGAACTGCCGCTCACATCGCTGCCGTCAATTGAGACGGCGCCGGCGGTAATCGGCCGGATGCCCAGTATCGCCTCCGCCAGCTCCCGCTGCCCGTTGCCGGCGACGCCGGCGATACCCAGGATCTCGCCTTCGACGATTTTCAGCGAGCATCCTTCCAATACCGGGATGCCTGCTTCGTTGACGGCGGAAACATCTCGTACCTGCAGGACCGGCTTGCTGCCGACCTGGGCGATTCTAGGCTCTAGCCCAGCCTTTGAGAAAATGACGCTTTCCTCAATGTCCAGCTCATCCCCGACCATCGCCTTGATGAACGCTTCTTCAGCGGCGTTTTCGCGATCCAGGGTAAGGGCATTCCGCCCTTGATGCAGAACGGAAATGCGATCGCAGACGCTTAATACTTCCCGCAGCTTGTGGGTGATGAAGATGACGCTCAGCCCCTCTTTGACCATCACCCGCAGTGAAGCGAAAAGCGAGTCTACTTCCTGCGGTGTCAGGCTGGTGGTTGGCTCATCAAGGATGAGGATTTTCGCGCCCCGGTAGAGCGCCTTCAGGATTTCCACCCGCTGGCGGGTACCCATAGGCAGCTCTTCGACGATGGCGCCGGGATCCACTTCAAGGCCGAACTTCTGCGACAAGGCCGTGATCTCCTTCGCCGCTTCGGCCAGATCCAGCCCGAAACCGCCCTTCGCCCTGGTGCCCAGGACGATGTTCTCGGTGACCGTGAAGTTGTTCACCTGCAGGAAATGCTGGTGCACCATGCCTATGCCCTGATTGATGGCGTCGCGCGGTGATTGGATTGCCAGCGGCTGGCCGGCATACTGAATGGTGCCTGCGTCCGGCTTATACAGGCCGAACAGGACATTCATCAAGGTTGTCTTTCCGGCACCGTTGCCGCCCAGCAGCCCGTGGATCTCACGCTCGCTGATCTGCAGGTGCACATCGTCCAGGGCTACCACATTGCCGAACGCTTTGCGGATCCCCTTCATCTCTAGAGTCGTTGCTTTGGTCATCGCCCACCATTGGGCCACCCGCAGGACATCTGCCTGCGGGTGGCGGAATTGTGTTGAAAGGTAGAAGCGGGAAAGTCTTTGAAATTCTCGAACTGCCTTCTACCCGCTTTTCCTCGAACAGAATCCAGTATTTTTCTGCGAAAGATACTGGATTCTACCAAGACGCTACTCGATGGCTTCTGTGTTCTTCTCAACCACGATATCGCCAGCTTTCAGCTGGTCAATGATACCGTTGATGCTCTCTTCTACACCATCGGGAACATTCTTCAAAGGTGTATGCAGTGAGACACCCGTGTCAAAGCCGAGGGGGTAGTAGCCGCCGGTGGTGCCGTCCATGATATTCTGTACGATCTCTTTCAAAGGACCGGCGAAATCGTAGAGCAGGGAGGTGGCGTAGTTGTCGGGAGCAAATGAAGATTTGTCGGTGTATTTAGCGGTGACCTTGACTGCAGGCCCCGCGCTCTTGGCAGCCTCGAAAATACCGAACATGCCCAGATTCAGGGAGCCGACCAGCACATCGACATCGTCAGCAATCATCGCTTCAGCCAGTTCGCGGGCCTTGCTGGGGTCGTTAAAATCGCCACCCCATACCGGCTGCAGCTGCACATCCAGCCCGGAATCGGCGATTGCCTGTTCCATGGCATGCACTTCAGCGTAGGAGAAGGGCAGGGTCAAGCCGCCGATGTAGCCGATCTTGCCGGTCTCAGTCAATTGAGCGGCCAAGGCGCCGATGGCGTAGAAACCGATGTGGAAATTGCGGTCGATAACCCAGA
>JAHEEY010000484.1 GCA_024640485.1 Chloroflexota bacterium
GTCAGCCCGGGAGAAATGAACAGCCAGAGCTGGTACAAGATGACTGGCATTGACAAGACGGCGCCGGATAAGAGTGAGACTTTGAAGAAGGTTTCGATGCCTTCCGTGGGGCGCAATGTCTGAAGCTCTGAACCGAGCGGTGTGCTGTTGGAATAGGGGGCCAAGAGCATATCCAGAAGCGGTTCAGCAAAAATGAAACTGACAATAGTCATCAGCAGTACGCCGCCGGCAGCCCAAGTCAGCCTCTTGCGCAGTTCATTGAGATGGCCAAGGACAGTCTCAGTGGAGCCGTTTTCAGATTGGTTAGTTTTGCTGCTCAGTTGGTTCATGCTTCGGGGTCATCCGCAATATCAAGGCTTTTGGGAAGTTGGAGGTCACTGCCATCGGAACGGCCATCTGGTGTGTCGTCGGGCTCGTCGTCAGGCTCGTCGGTGAAGTGGGGGGGCCTGATAGTCTGCTGAAGCAAAGCCTGGCTTTCCTCAACCGCTTTCTTCCCCTCTCGAACAGGCCCAAGGGCAGCAGCGGTCAGCTCCGATCTCATGCTGCTCACCTGCCGGCGCAGTTCGCTCACCTCAGCCATGGCGCTCTTCAGCTCGCCGTCTTGATCGATGCTGTCCAGCTCGGCATTGATCTGGCGCATGAAGCCGCGCGATATCGCCTGCAGTTGAGCGGTGGCCTTGCCCAGCCATAACGCTGTCTGCCGAATCCTCTGCGGGCCCATCACAATCCCGGCCAAGATCATGATCAGAAAAAGCTCTGGCGCGCCGATCCCAAAGAAGCTATCCATTGTACGTTTGCCGCTCCGATTGTAAGAGAAGATTCAGCAAGATGATGCCGGCAGCCGGCGCGACTGAAACTGCCGCCGGCTGTACGCACAGCCGAGTTACCGACAACTATCCGCGCCAATCACGAGAGGAAATCTATTTGCTGTCGCCAGCCTCGTCGTTTTCCTGGCCCTCTTTGTTCAGTTCGTTTTGGCCTTCACGCAATCCTTTGCGGAATGAACTAACGCCTTTTCCCAGCTCACTGCCGAGTTTGCTTACCCGACCGACGCCGAAAACCAAAAGCACTACCACCAGAATAATCAGCAGTTCAGGTGTGCCTAGACCAGCCATGTTATACGCTCCTTCATAAGTGTAGTTGTCCCGATGCGCTCATTGACCCATTTTGCCCATCAAAGGCAGAGCCAATGCACTGTTCACGTTGGATTGATTATACCAACTTTAGCGATTGCCGTGAACTGTGTTCAAAGCGGAGATGTCCGCATTGCGAGGATTCAGTTCCTGCGTGACTGAATTGACAAGCCGGCGTCCGGGATCCGGATCAATTGTCAGCGTTGGGACAGCCAATGGTCACATCCCGGTAGAAGAGGAACCAATTGGCAAGGGAATTGTACTTTTCTCGCGGCGAACTAAACCGGCCGATCTCTGCTTCTTTCACGTCGCCGCTGAGGGCATAGGTGGTGACGTGCTGGAAGAGGGTTACGGCAGGAATGCCGGTGTCAAATTGGCGCAGGAAAGCATCATAGAACGGTTTTCTTTCAGCATTATCCCAAATGCCCCGGGCCTTCTCCAGGGCCTCGCTGGCACGCCGGTTGTTCCAGCCGGCATAGTTTTGCCCACGGACGATGGCTTCCTGGCTCCAAAAGTCGTATAGATCCGGATCTGAGTCGGGTGAAATGTCAACGATGGCGGCGTCAAATGCCCGCTGGCCAAGCAGTTGGAGGAGTTCGCCGGCCGATCCGGCCAAGACGATTTCGGTACCGACGCCTACGGCAGCCCACTGCTGGGCGACGGCGGCTGCCAGCCGACGGTGAAGGTCAACATCCAGCGACAGCAGGGTGAGCACCAAGGGGCCCTGGTCATTTGCCCTGATGCTGCCGCCTTCCGGCAGCACCCAACCGGCTTCGTCCAACAGTGCCGCGGCAGCTTCCGGATCAGGCGTAATCGCGGTCAAGAGCAGGGGGGTATAGGCCCATGAACCTGGGAGATAGGGGCCTTCGAACAGGAGCCCCTGTCCATTGAGCTGTGATTCGATGATCTGGCGACGATCGAGCGCCTGGGCCAGGGCGCGGCGATTGGCGGCTGTTTTCAACAGCGGCGCGCCGGAATCAGAAAGATTAAACAGCAAAGAGGTGAACCGCTGCGTCGGGACTGAGATGAGCCGGCTGCCGGGCGCGCCGGCTACCTGGGGCAGGGCGGGGTAAGGTACCGAGTTGAGTGCCTGCACTTCGCCGGCCAAGTAGGCGGCTACCAGCTGTTCCGGATTCGGGTAGAAGCGATATTCCAACTGGGCAATCCTGGTCCCCTGGCGCCAGTCGGCGGGATGCGGGGTAAGGCGCAAACGGCTGATGCCTTCCCAGTTTTGACCAGCAGCGACCATAAAGGGGCCGGTGCCCACCGGCGCTCTGTTGAAGGGGGCATCGACCAAATTCGAGGCGTCAACTCCGGCCAGCAAGTGGGCCGGCAAGATGCCTCTGGTTGTGGCGGTCAAAAAAGGCGCGTACGGTTCCGGCAGGGTGAAAGAAACCTCGAAGTCAGTTACTTTGTTGATGGTGACGGCTTGCCAAAGCTGTCGGAGGGCCGGACTGCCGGGGAATGCTTCTTGCTGCAGCAGTCCATAGGTGTAAACAACGTCATCGGCGGTGAAGGGAACATCGTCGTGCCATTGGACATCTTGTCTCAGGGTGAAGGTGACGTTCAAGCCATCTTCGCTGACATCCCAGCCAAGGGCCAGGGACGGGATCAGCTCGCCTTTCTCGTTGGTGCGGGTGAGGCCGTCGAAAACGAGATCGACCAGCTGGCGTTCAACGGGATAGCTGTCGCTCAGCAGGGGATTGAGAAAACGGGGGGCGCCGACAAACCCTTCGACAAATGTGCCGCCGGCAGCGGGGATACGCGTCGAACAAAGGTTATCTGACTGCGACTGGACCGATAACAGGGAAAGGACCAGACCGAAACTGATGAGTGCCAGCAGCAACTGCCAGCGAAGGTTAAACTTCATGCGCTAGAGCGTTGGCGGGCCTGAAAGCTGGCGGCTTCCCTGGTTGGGCCATACAAAAAGGGGATACGCGCCGGGCATCCCCTTCAGCAATCAGCTCAATTTCGGAAGGGCCGTACCAGCGACCAACCTAAGCACCGTCAGCAGGCGGTGCCCAGCCGATCAGACTACCTGGCCCCAAGCAAGAAAGGTGAAGAGGGTGACAACGAAAAAAGCAATGGCGACATAGATTGTGACGCGATGCAAGGTGGCCTCTACGCCGCGGCGGGTACGAAATGAGCCGCCGTCACCGCCGCCGCCGCCCATAAAGCCGCCGAGATCTCCGCCCTTGGTCTGGAAGAGAACTAGAACTGCCAGTGATACCGCCAAAATGATTTCCGCTACACCCAAGTAAGGTGCCCAAGATTGTAAATTCACGCTGCTTACCTCTCTACAAATTCAGGATTGTGTCTAAGGGTGCCTTTGCGACAACCCAATGGGCAATTATATCAGCCGGGTGCGCTAAAGTCGAATAAGCGCTTGCCCGGGCAGATGAATTGAGCTGAGGGAGAGAGAATGGCAGGCATGAGGAAGCCGGTCCGTTTTTGGGGGCAAGGCAGAAGAAACAGAAGCAAATAGGGAATGGCGCGCATGACCGGGCAAAAGAGCTGTCACTGGCCACCCT
>JAHEEY010000485.1 GCA_024640485.1 Chloroflexota bacterium
GCCAGCTGCAGGCGATGTTCTCATTTGGCGCCGTGCAGGGGATCATGGGACCGATGACCCGGCTGGGGCAGGACAACATCAAATGTATGTTTGCCGGCGGCGCCACCCTGTTCAACTACCACAACCTGACCTACGCCAGCCAGCCGGTGATCTGGGTCACCGCTGAGCGGCTCTTTGTCAATTTCACCGCCGTGGTCCGCCATCCGCTGGGCCGCCGGCTGATGCGCGCCGCCCTCCACTGGCTGGAGCCCAGCGTCGGCCTGGCGATGAGAGATTTGTGGGCCGATCCCCGGCTGACCCCATCCCGCTTCGCTTTGCGTTTCAGGACCCTGTTCCGGCTGCTCCAGTTCTTTGGCCCGCTGCCCTTCCGGGTGATGAGGGCCATGGCCCGCCCCGCCCAAACCCGGGAGCGGTTTGAGGCCTTTGTCGAGGCGTTCGTGGCCCGGATCGAGGAAAAGGGGCGTCAATGCCAGGAGCTGTCCGATTGGCTGGACCTGCTCGATGAAATCACCGGCACCGGTTTCTCGACGATATTGCCCCTGTTTGGGCCGGTGATGGTCAGCGGCATGTCCACCATGCGCATGTTGATGAGTATCGCCGCGGATCTCCCCGGCGGCGAGGGGCAGGGGCTGCTGCTGACCCGCGGCCTGCCGCACAATGTCACCACTGAAATGGATATGGCCTTATGGCAGACCGCCAAGACCATCGAGGCCCAGCAAGATGCCGCGGAAGGGTTCAAGAGCATGCCCGCCGAGACCATCGCTGGCCTCTATGCCGCCCGGGTGCTGCCCGCCGGCGTCACCGAAGCGCTGGACGGGTTCATGGACCGATACGGCAGCCGCGGCCTGGGCGAGATCGACCTCGGCCGTCCCCGCTGGCGGGAAGCGCCGCTGCACATCATCCGGGTGCTGCAGAGCTACCTGCAGATAGAGGATGAAACCATGGCCCCCGACCAGGTCTTTGCCCGTGGCGCTGCCGCCGCCGAAGAGGGCATCGAGGCGCTGGCGGCAGAGGTCCGCCGCGGCCTCACAGGGCGGCTCAAGGCCCGGCAGGTCCGCTTTGCCGCCAGCCGCATGCGCCAGTTGGCCGGCCTGCGCGAAAGCCCCAAATTCATGATCGTGCGCATGTTCGGCGTCGTCCGTCAGGGACTGCTGGGCATTGGCGAAAAGCTGGTCGCTGACGGCCTGCTGCGCCAGGCTGACGATTTGTTCATGATCGGGCTGGAACATCTGCGCGCATTTGCTGACGGCGAAAGCGTGGATCTGGCCGCGTTAGCCGCTGCCGGACGGGAAGCGTACCAGCGGGAGGGGGAACGGCGTCAGGTCCCCCGGCTGCTGCTCAGCGACGGCCACGCCTTCTATGACGGTGTCGGCGCTGACCTCAATATCGCCGACGGCGCCCTGCTGGGCGATCCCGTCTCGCCAGGGGTGGTTGAGGGGCTGGTGCGGGTCGTCTTTGACCCCAGCGCCGTGCAGCTGCTCCCTGGTGAAATCCTGGTCTGCCCCGGCACCGACCCCGCCTGGACCCCCCTGTTCCTGGCTGCCGGCGGTTTGGTGATGGAGGTCGGCGGCTTGATGACCCACGGCTCCGTGGTCGCCCGCGAGTACGGCATTCCCGCCGTGGTTGGCGTCCATCAAGCCACCACCCAGCTCAAAACAGGGCAGAAGATACGGGTAGACGGCACCAACGGCGCCGTCACCATTTTGTCATAGCCCGCCCGCTTCCAATCATTAAGGAGCAGTATCGATGGCGACTTCATCTCCCAGGCGTCTGTGGTTGTGGCTGATCCCCCTGGGCATATTGGCGGCAGGCGTCGCCTATTGGCTGCTTCGTTGGAGCGGTGATGACGACTCTGTTGATGACCCTTCACCGTTAGAAAGCCCGGCCGCCGCCAGCGCCAGCCGCCCCACTGTGTCACTGCCGGCGATTGACATCGCCGCCCTCATTGATGTGGTCCCCTTTGAAATCAGCCCGGCGTCGCCCATCTACTACGTCGCCCCCGACGGCGACGACACCGCTGCCGGGGGCATCACCACTCCCTGGCGGACGGTCCAAAAAGCCGCTGACACCCTGGCTCCTGGTGAGACCGTCTATATCCGGCAGGGGGTCTACAACGAGGCGGTCACGGTTAATGTCTCCGGCTCCGAGGTTGAAGGGCCCATCACTTTCAGCGCCTTTCCCGGCGAGACCGCTGTCCTGGACGGCAGCGGGCTGGAGGTGCCGGCAGGGCGAGCCGCCCTGGTCCTGATCGCCGACAAGAGCTACTTGCTCATCAAAGATCTGGAGATCCGCGGCTATGTCTCTGCTGAGGTCGGTCGCATGCCGATTGGCATCTTCGTCCACGGCACCTCCGATCACATACAGATCGTCGGCAACCGGGTTCATCACATCGAGACCCTGGCCGCTCCCAGGGGCGCCGACCTGCTGGGCGCCGATGCCCACGGCATTGCCGTCTACGGCGACTCTGCCGCCAGCCCGATCACCCATCTGCTGCTGGACAGCAATGAAGTCTACAATCTGAAATTGGGCTCCAGCGAATCGGTGGTGATCAACGGCAATGTGGACACATTCGCCGTGATCAACAATGTGGTCCACGACAACGACAATATCGGCCTCGATTTCATCGGCTTTGAAGGGGTTTCACCCGACGACACGTTGGACCAGGCCAGAAACGGGCTGGTCGCCGGAAACCTGGTCTACAACATCGACACCGCCAGCAACCCCGCCTACGGCGGCGAGCAGAATGCCGGCGGCATTTACGTCGACGGCGGCACCCAGATCATCATCGAGGCCAACACCGTCTACAATTCCAATATCGGCATCGAACTAGCCAGCGAGCACGGCGGGCGTGCCACCAGCCAGATCACCCTGCGCAGCAACTTCATCCATCACAATCATATGACTGGTATCGCCATGGGCGGCTATGACAAACAGCGGGGCCGTACCGAAGGTTGCCTGGTGCTCAACAACACCCTGTTTCACAACGACACATTACAGGACGGCAACGGCGAACTGCTGCTGCAGTTCGATACCCGCGGTAACCTCTTTAAGAACAACATCCTGGTGGCCAACAGCCAGGGGCTGCTGATGAGCAACCCCTACCGCCAGATAGACAACCTCTTCGACAGCAATATCTACTATGCCGCCGAACCAGATGCTGCCGAATGGGAATGGCAGGGGGAAAAACACGCCGGATTCGCCAGCTTCCAGCGCGCCAGCGGCGGCGACGCCGCCTCCCAATTCATCGACCCCGGACTGCTTGACCCGGCGCTGCCCGACCTCCATTTGGCTCCTGGCTCGCCAGCTATCGACGCCGGGGAGTATCTGCCCCAAAGCGGCAGTGCCGATATCGACGGTGGCCCCCGGCGGACAGGTACCGCCATCGACATCGGCGCCCATGAATTCTCGGATTAGGCGGACATCCAGCCAAGCGATAGCTCGCCTATGAAACCGCCGCCGGCTACGCCGGGGTCAGCTCGGAGGTGCAGTTGGGGCAGCGGCTCGCTTTCAATGAGACAGTGCTGACGCAGAACGGGCATTCCCGGGTGGTCGGTGCCGCCGGCGCCGCTTCTTGTTCCCGCTTGCTCTTGTTGATCGCCCGGATCAGGAAGAAGATCGCTGCCGCCACGATCAAGAAGTTGATCACCGTGTTGACG
>JAHEEY010000083.1 GCA_024640485.1 Chloroflexota bacterium
CCTTAAATCGTCTGAACCCATAGCTGCCGTCCAGATTTGAAACAACGCGAATCAAGCGCGGGCTGTTTACCTGATCAGGGTACGGCCCGCGTTTTTTATTCCCTCACTGCTGTCACCCTGTGCATTTAGCGCTGGTTTAGGGGGAATCAGAGGCTGCTGGCCGCCATCCCCAGCGATGGCGCTTGATGGGATCGCCATCATCTGCAAAGGCGATGTTCGATCGCCAGAAATCATCTTCCGGCAGTCCATCCGCGGTCGCTTCAATGGTGTGGAACTTGTATTGGGTCAGCAGGCCCGGATAGGAGGGTGATTCGGTGATAGACGACGTCTCCTGGCAGGAAGATGCCTGGAAATGGGCCAAGTCGCTGTCTATTCCCAGTTCTTCTGCCAGACACCGTTCTGCCGCTTCCTGACAGCTCTCTCCCGGCTTCATCTTCTCTGAGGGTGGCTGCTGGCGCTGCCGGCGGAGGCCGCTGCCGAATTCCTGTTCGACTTCCAGCAAAATAGACGGACCCTTGCGGATGGACAGCTGCAGGACGTTGACGATCCTGAGGGCTGGCTTCATATGGACGGCGCAATCTCCTGATTGGAGCTCGTCCCATAGTTGTTTCACCGTCTTACTGCCGCCAACCCCCCAATCGCTGACATCAATGCCGGATTCGTTCAGCCAGTGATGCACTGCTTGGAGATTTTTGAACTGGGCCACCGGACCTTTCCCTCACTTTTGGCTAGCCAGCAGATGTTCTTCATAATGAGCCAGGTTTCGGACGAAATCAGCCCGGCCCAAACCAACACGGATGTGCTTGTCACCGTACCCCATGCAGCTGCTGGGCAGCAGCAGGATACCGGTCTCTTGAGCCAGAGCATGACAGTACGCGGTCGCTGAGGGCTGGTTCAGGCCGACCAAAGCCACCGAGCCGGCCTGCGGCGGGCGCCATTCGAACAGCCGCGACCAGCGGTCGAAAAACTGCGATGCTGCGATCAGGTTTTGCCGGATAATCTCCCGGCTGCGGGAAGCCAGCTGATCTTGAGCCCGCAGCGCGGCCATTGCCAGGAATTCGCTGGGCGCGGGGGCGCAGATGCTGGTGTAGTGCTTCCAGTTGATCAGCTCATTCCGCACCTGCTCGTCTCGAATCACCAGCCATCCAGATCGCAGGCCGGGGAGGCCGTGGACTTTTGAAAGGCCGGTCAGCACAATGCTCCGATCCGCGGCGTCGACTGCCGAGGGCAGCTGCTGGCGGCTGTCAAACTCCAAACCACGGTACATCTCATCGCAGAACAGCCAGGCGCCGTGTTTTTGGGCGATGGTCAGGATCTGTTGGAACTGCTCCTGGCTGGGAAGGAAGCCGGTGGGGTTGTGGGGGAAGTTCAGCACCACCAGCTTAGTGTCGGCAGTGACCAGCTTCTCTAATTGACTCAAGTCCAACTGCCAGCCGCTGTCTCCTGGCTGTACCTGCCACTGGCTGACGTTGCCGCTGACATGTTCGGCTAAGTTCAGCAGAGAGTCGTACGCCGGGGTGAGCACGACCACATGGTCCCCTGGTTCCAGCAAGGTGCGCATGATCAGATAGATGCCCTCTTCCGGCGTTGCCAGCAGCACAATATCGTCAGCTGTTGCCAACTGGTAACCCTGGGAAATGGCTTGGCGCAGTGCCGGATGCCCCTGTGATTCGGTGTAGCTCAGGGACAATGCGCCCAGATCCGAAAGAGATTGCCCGGCCATTCTCAGCAGCGTTTCTACATTGATAGTCTCACAGTCGGAGGCACATAGAATATACGGTGAGGAGAATTCATAGCGAGCAAAGAACTGCTCAATGGCAAAGGATTTGATCTGCATGGCGACCTCAATTGGGATTCATCAATTCAATCTGAATAGTTGGCTGGAAGCAGAATCGGTTTCAAGCTTCCACAGACTTCATGTATCATAACGCTGTTTTTTGGAAAAGGCATGGGAGACTCGATGGGCGAAATCTTGATTTCCGGATTGATCAATGTTGAGACAACTCTGCGGGTGGACGCGTTTCCGGTGACATATGAGCCGGTCCGATTCCCCTTCTTTGGAATCCAGAGCACTGTTTCCGGCGTGGGATACAATCTTGCCAAAGCGTTGACGGTCTTGGGTAATGCGGTTGACCTTCTTTCTCTCAGCGGACAGGATCTCAATGGTGCTGCTGTACAGAAGACGCTGTCACAAACTGGCATACCCCAAGATTATGTCAAGTTTTGCATGGCTCAGACGCCCCAATCAGTGATTCTGTATGACAGTGATGGAAAGCGGCAGATCCACGTCGATCTGAAGGATATCCAGGAGCTGACCTATCCTGAGGATCGCTTTGACGAGGCGCTGTCAGGCTGCTCCCTGGCGCTGCTGTGCAACGTTAATTTCTCTCGCCCATTCCTACAGAAAGCCCGGCGTGCAGGCAAACCCATTGCCACTGACGTGCACGCCATTGCTGATCTAGAGGATGAATATAACCGGGATTTTATGGAAGCTGCCGATATTTTGTTTATGAGCGACGAGCGGCTCCCATGTGAACCGGAACAATGGCTGCGGCAGGTGCAGGGCAGATATGGCGCGGAGATAATCGTTGTGGGGATGGGGGCTGCTGGCGCCTTGCTGGCGGTGCGCAGCGATCGGTTTATGGAGCGCATTCCCGCGGTTCCCAATCCGGGGATGGTGAACAGCATTGGTGCCGGCGATGCCCTATTCTCCGCTTTCAATCATGTCTACCGCAAGAGCGGAGATCCGTATCACGCTGTTGAGATGGGGATGGTGTTCGCCTCTCACAAAATCGGCACAGCCGGCGCCGCTGATGGATTTCTGGGTGAGCCTGAGCTGGAAAAACTGACTGCTCAAGCTTTCCCCAGGTAGCTCAACGGTAGGATTGGGCAACCGCGTCCCGCAGATCGACGTAGAACGGGTGCAGACAGCTGATCACTTCTGCCATGCGTTGGCCCAGGCGGTCCTGGAACTCCTCTGTCAGCGGTTCGTCCGGAACCACTTCATAGATTTTGCTCCACCCTCTCACCCACATCTCCGCCTCCATCTTTTCCCCCAGAGCATCCTTGATCTCAAATAGATTCCGACGAAAGCCATCCAGCAAGAATCGATTCAAGTTCTTGTCCCGAGCTTCGCAGTGAAATCCAAGTTCCCACCCCCCTTGCTGGCTGACATGTGAGATCTCGTAATGCAGCCGGGCTTCCCCATAGTGGAACTGCATCAGCCAACGCCAAGGCTGCCGCCACTTGATTGTCCGCAGAGCTTCGGGCAGGTGGCGTATGACCGCATCAGGCATGGTTTGTAGGAATTTGTTCTGTGTTAGTGTCTTCATTGAACTTGGTTTTTTTATGGTTAAGTTATATGATGTTAGTGGTCAAATTGGGATCTTCGTTCAGATATTTCTGGAGGTCGTCCCGTTTCGTGCCAGCTCCCGTTGGCGCAACGCTTTTCGGGATGTCCAGGTTCCATTATACGCTAAAATGAAGTTCTGTAATGAAGCCACTGCGCGGTTAACATTATGTCAAATATAGAGCGAGATTCTGGTCATTTCATGGCGCTTCCTGATGTCGCCGATCTGCTGTTGGGGTTCTGTATGCGCCGCCCCTCTGATCGGATTATGGACCCCAGTTGTGGCCAAGGGGCTTTGTTGGATCGGGTGTCCCGATGGAAACGCTATTTGAGCAGCCGACCTTCGGACCTGTCGCCTGATGGATTATGGGGGGTCGATGCGGATCCAGATGCAGCAGATACCGCACGCATTGCCGTCCCCCAGGCTCATATATTAGTTCAGAATTTCTTCACCCTGGATCCCGATCAGACCGATCTCTTTGACGCGATTGTCGGCAGCCCGCCTCAAGTGGGTGCGGAGAGGTTTGGCCGCCTGAACCGGGAAGCGGGCCGCCAGTTGGAATTGGGATTGAAGAGTGCTTCTTGGGAGGATCATGACGTCGAGAGGCAGCGGCTGCTGCCCCGGGATCTCTGGGGGCAGTTGGACGCCCGCTCCGGACTGCACGCCTACTACTTCGTGCATAGTGCTCGGTTTCTGCGGGAAAGCGGACGGATTGGTTTTGTAGTCCCCAACGGCTGGTTGGATGCTGCCCATGGCCAGAAATTGAAGAGCTTCCTGCTCGACCAATTCCGGATCATCGCCTTGGTTGAATCCGAAGCCGAGCGTTTTTTTGACGCCGGCAAAGACAAGACGTGTCTGCTGGTGCTGGAGAAATGCAGCGGCCCGATGCGACGGGCCAACAATATGGCCCGGTTGATCCGGCTGAAGCAGCCGCTGAGCCAGCTTATTCCAGGGAGTAGTAATGACCGCCAGCGCCCCGCATTTCTGGAGCAGCTGATAACCCGTCTGCTGCCCGGTCAAAGCCGGCAGACAGACGCTTACGAAGTGCGGGTCGTGCCCCAGAATGAGCTGAGCGCCGCATCAAAATGGGGATTGGCTTTAAGAGCGCCCGGTGTCTATCGCGATCGGGTCAATAGAGGCGGCCTCTCCCCGCTTCGAAGCTGGGCGGCGATTCGCAGAGGGTTCACCACAGGGGCCAACACCTTCTTCTATCTCAGTGATGCAGACATCCAGAAATGGGGGATCGAGGCTGAATTCCGCCGCCCGGTCCTGAAATCGATGCGAGGGCTGGATCAGCTTCAGCTCAATCGTGACTCATGCCGGCACCAGCTGCTGCTGATCCCGCCAACCGTCAATCTGAGAGGGAGCGGTGCGGCTGAATACATCGCCTGGGGTGAGAGCCAAGGATTTCATCTGCGGCGTACTTGTGCCGAGCGGCACCTGTGGTACAGCCTTACGGAACACACCCAGGCCCAGCTGGTGCTGCCAAAAGGGATCTGGCGCCGTCATTTCGTCTCCGCGCTGGCTGACGACATGCTGATTGACCAGCAGCTGTACGGCATCACCTTGAGCGACAGCATCTCCCCATTGGCGGCGGCGGCGCTGCTTAACAGCAGCTGGTTTGCCTTGCAGTGTGAGCTGAACGGCCGGGTTAATTTTGCCGATGGGGTGCTGTGGCTGGCGGCTTATGAAATCGGCCAGATCCAGCTGCCTGACCCGCGGCAGCTGCCCGCGGATCAAATCCAGCAGTTGGCCGATCAATTTACCGAATTGGCCAAGCGACCGATAGAGAACATTGAGATACAATTGACCCAGGCGTCTCAGCAGGCCTTGGACACCACCGTCTTCGACCTGCTAGACCTTTCCCGCAGTGAGCGTGATTCTGTCTTGGGAGGATTGCGGAAGAGGGTTGAGTCGCGACTGCCTGGGTGACAAGGTCCGCCGCTGCCTTGCCGGCCGGCCCACCAGAGAAATCAGTACTCCCTTGAGTTAGTTATCTCGCCACCAGCAAGCGTCTCTGGTTGAAAGGGGCTGGTTTGGCGAGGGTCAAAAGTGAGTAAGTGTGTGAAAGAGTCCCGGCTCGTCCGCAAATACAGCGATATTTTCAAAAAGATGGCCGATGTGTATGGGATGCCCACCTGGCGACAGCACCTGCCGCCGGTTGATGAGCTGGTATCTACGATCTTGTCACAATCCACCTCTGATCTGAATCGAGACAAAGGATTCTTTGCCCTAAAAGAGCGATACCCCAATTGGGAAGCGGTCATGAACGCTCCTGAGGCAGAGGTTATCGAGACGATTCGTCCGGCAGGGCTGTCCAACCAAAAAGGGCCGCGCATACAATCGGCGCTTCGCTTTGTGGCCGCTGAGCGGGGCGAGATCAACCTCGATTTTCTGGCTGATATGCCCTTGGAAGAGGCCAAAGAGTGGCTGGTTCGGATTAAGGGGATTGGCCCCAAGACAACCGCGATTATTCTGCTCTTTGCCTTCGGCCGTCCGGCATTTCCGGTTGATACCCACGTCCACCGGGTTACTCGCCGGCTGGGCCTCATTGGCCCCAAAGTGTCAGCGGAGAAGGCCCACGATATCTTGCCGGAAATGGGCGATCCCGACACCTTCTATGCCTTTCATCTCAACATCATTCGACATGGCCGTGAGATTTGCCGGGCGCGCGGCCCAAAGTGTGAGATCTGCCCGCTGCAAGCATATTGTGATGATTACCAAGGCCGTTTGGCCGCCGATTAGCGGGCCTGGCTTCCCGCCGGCCCATCTTTGCCCTGTGATACGGCGCTTATGAAAGAACAAACCGAGAATATCCAACAGAAACGACTGGCAGCGCTTTATGAAGTGAGCTCTCAATTGGGTTCCTCCCTGGATCTATCCGAGGTGTTGAATCAGGTTATGGATGCCATCATCAAGCTCACAGATGCTGAGCGGGGCTACATCGTGCTGTACGATGAAGTAACCGGGGATCTTAACACTGCGGTCGCCCGTAATGTGGCTCAGGAAAAGATCGAAGGCCAATCGATGCAGGTCAGCCGTACAGTTATCGAGCGTTCGGTAGCGACGGGGAAGGGTATTGTGACTAACAATGCCCAGGAAGATAATCGCTTTGCCAATCAAACCAGCGTCGTTGGCTTCCGCCTGCGGTCGATCATGTGTGCCCCTCTCCGCGTCCGCGACCGGATTTTGGGAGCTGTCTATGTGGACAACAAGTTCTTCAGCAGCGTTTTTGACACAGACGATCTCGATTTGCTGATCACCTTTACCAATCAGGCGGCGATCGCCATTCAGAATGCCCGTCTGTTCACCCGGACTGATCAAGCGCTGAACCGTCACCTGGGAGAGATCACCCTGTTTCAGCGAATTGACCAGCAGCTGAACAAGCACTTGGACCTCGACAGGGTGCTTAGATTGGCATTGGATTGGGCTATTTCCTTGACCAAGGCCGAGAGCGGTTCCATAGGGCTTTTCGAGGAAACAGAAGAGGAGCACGATAGGGTGTTGCGGCTGTTGGTTTTGACGGACGAAGAAACAGCTGCGGTGAGACCAGTGATACCCGCTGACCATCCCATTTTGTCACGGGTGCTGGCGGAAGAGAAGTCAATCGTGATCGTTGACGTGACCCCGGAGCAATCCATAGACGGTACGCCGGCGGCATCACAGCTGGTGGTGCCTATTCGTCAAGAAGGGGAGATCATCGGGCTGATTACCTTGGAGAGCCAACAGTCAGTGTCGCTGGAGGATGACATTCCCTTCCTTGAGCGGTTGGCGGATCGAGCCTCGGTGGCGATCAATAATTCGCGCTTGTACGAACGCATTCAGGCCGCCAACAAAGCAAAGAGCGACTTCATTTCGGTAGTCACCCACGAGCTTCGCTTGCCCATGACATCAATTCGCGGCTACGCTGATCTGATGCACAGCGGCATGGCTGGCCCTCTCAACGAGCAGCAGCAGCAATTTGTGGAGGTCATCCGGCGTAATTTAAAACGCATGAGCGATCTGGTGCGCGATCTTGGTGATATCAATCGTATTGAGAGTGGGCGGATGAAGTTCGAATCCAAGAGCTTTGGCATCCGAGAGACGGTAGAAGAAGTCGCCGATAACCTCAAGGAGGCTATTGCTGGGCGGAATCAGACATTGTCTGTTGAGATTTCCCAGGCGCTTCCCCACGTTTTCGCCGACCCGACTAGAATCAGCCAGGTGCTGACCAATCTGTTGAGCAATGCCAATAAATACACGCCTGATGATGGGCATATTCTAATCAAGGTAAGCGAAGAGACTGATTTCATGCTAGTATCAGTCATTGATGATGGACTGGGAATTTCTGAAGCGGATCAGGAAAAACTGTTCACACAATTCTTCCGAGCGGAATCAAGCCAAGTTCGTGAGCAGCAAGGATGGGGCCTGGGGCTTTCAATTGTGAAGAAGATGGTGGAAGCGCAAGGGGGAGAGATTGAGTTTGAGAGCGCCATAGGCGAAGGCAGCCGGTTCACTTTCACTATACCGTTAGCCAAGGCGTAGGTACAGCGCCACCGGAAAGCACCGCCATATTACCGAGATCGCTTTAGGGAAATCAATCAGTACAGCGCGGCTAGTTATGTCAATCTTGGCCGTGTCTGGGGACATTGGATATCATGGGAAATACTGGCAGTGGATACAAGTTGCTGCTTAGCTATGAGGTAAATGCCAAAGATCTGCAGGAGTATTACCAGTTTGTGATGGGGCGCTACATCCCGTCGCTGCAGGAGCTGGGATTGCAGATGAGTGAGGCATGGCATACCGCATATGGGGATGTCCCCAGCCGGCTGATCGGCTTCGTCTGTGAAGATCATCAAACGGTAGTGGATTTGTTGAAAAGTGAGGAGTGGGAGAGGCTTACCCAGGAATTGAAGAAATACGTGATGGATCTGGAATACAAGGTGATTCCGTATCGAGGTGGCTTCCAGTTCTAAAGCCCCTGGCCCCCTGCCGGCAACTGTTAGTCGCCCGCTAATCCGCTAGAGCCATGCCCCTTATTCACTGTACGCATCTGCATAGAACCAGCTGATCAACCGTTCCTTGGCCCACGGCGTTATGGCCCGGATCAGCTTCATGCCAGCCTCTGAGGCCAAGGCCTGTTCGAAATCCCTGTTTGTTTCGAAGTACAGCTCATACATGAGATGAAAGCGCGATTCGCCGCCTGGTTTGCCGGTTACGCGGCTGACTTCGCTTTTGACCAGTCCCGGCAGCTGTTCAGCCAGCGGCAGATGGGTCTCGGAAAAGAAACTCTCCAACGCATTTGGGTCGTCTACGCGGCGATACAAGGTGACGAACTTGAACACAGTCGTTTTCCTCAGTAGGAGTAAAGCAAGAGCGCGGCCGAAACGCCGCGCTCTTGTTATTTATCAATCGTCTCTTAAAGCCAGACCTGTTTCAGCTCTTGCTTGAGCTCTTCTCTCTGAGCGGTGTAATCACTTTCTTCAAGTTCGCCGTTCTTAAAGGCGCGATCTAATGCCACAATCGATTGAAGCAGCTGGGCCTTTTTCGCGGCGGCAGCGTTGACTGGCGGGGCTTCTTCTTCATCTTCATATTGTTCGTCTGCATCAGTACGCGCCTGCCAGTTTCGAATGACGAAAACGGCGGCGGCTGCGATCAGCAGAAGGGCGCCAGCTCCGATGAGCAGCTCGCTGGTCTTGTCCCGCTCTGGCAGCGACCCATTTCCGCCGACGGCGTCAAACTGTGGTTTGCCGCTGAGGGGGATGGTCAGCTCCGTACCTGCCGGCAGCTCGGTGCGGTCGTACATTAGGAAGGCGCTGCCTTCGCCCATCTGCTGGGCCCCTTGGAACGACCAGCTGCTGTCATCTACCTCGATGCCGGCATCGGGGAGGATGATGGTGGCTTGGCTTGCCCGATACTTCAGTTGATGCGATAGATCGGCGCTGTCTTCATAAGGGAAAACATAGCGAACAATCAAAGTCAGGCTGCCCGATCCTGGGTTCAGAGGGAAGGTGTCCGACCAGACATCTCCGGTCTGGAAGAATTCGGTGGCGGGGATCGCGTTTTCAAAGGAACCCATGGCCCGCTCGAAGGAAATCTCCTCGGCACCTTCCGGCAATGTGATCTGTACCGTACCCTCGTCCATATTTCCGCTTTCACCGACGAATACGGCGGCGGACTGGTTGCCGAAGACGTATAGCTCGGTAACCGCAATCCCACCGTCGAAGAGATCAATGATTACATGCATCTGGTCGATGTTGATCATTGTGGCGTCACTGGTCTTGTCATAGACGGTGACGGGCAGTTCTAATTCCGGTTCCGCGTTGGAGACTCTGCCAGCATCGCTGCTGAAGTTGAGGTCGCCGTAGCTGCTGGAAACCAGATAGACCCAATCAGAAGGCACATCTTCCAAATCAAAGCTGAAGGCGCCGTCTGCATCCGTGGTGGCGGTCAGGTTCAAGGTCTCTTCGAAGTTGACCGTGAAGGCCCGCAGCTTGACTTCGGCATCAGCCAGCGGCTCTTCGGTAGTGCCGTTGGTGACGATGCCGCGAACGGTACCGAACTCAACCGGCGGTGCGGGGGCATTGGGATCGGTGTAGGTATAGCCAAAGGTTCGGGCGTAATCAACGACGGCCCATTGATCATCCTCGGTCAAGGAATAATCATGTTCAGCGATGCTGCCGCTGGTTATGGCGGCGTATACCATCTCGTTGCTGCGCGTGAACCAGTAATCGAGGCCGGTGATATCAAGAGCGGCTGAATCGAGTCCGGCGGCATCTGGCCCATCACCTTGCCCGGCTGGGCCGTGGCACGATTGGCAGTTTTCTTCAAAGACTGACTGGCCTTGGGCGATTTGCTCTGCCGGTGTACCCAAGGTGTAGATCGCCGCGGTCAGGTCCCACAGATTTGCAGCAGGAATAGGTCGTTGACTCTCGGTGCCTTCGCCGAAGGGGGGCATACCAGAGCTGATGATGCCGTTGAAAATATTGTCAAACATGGCCCCTGGCACTGCCGATTTCCGGTACTCAGGATTGGAGAAGGCGGCTGGTGGTATTGGCAAGTTGCCGGCCATTGATCCGTCGCCGTCGCCGCTGGGACCGTGGCAAGGGGCACACCGTTCTGCGAAAATCTCCAGACCAACAGTCGCGTCTGGGGTCGTCTGAGGGACTGCCGGCTCTTGCGCCGCGGTGGTGGAGAAGAGCTGGGTAAACGAGACCAGCAGCAAGATCAATGCCAGCCAGCGTAGAGACAGAGTGAAAAGACGTTTCTTGTTCATAATTGATTTCATAGGGAGTGGTGAGCGGCTAAGCCTTGACCTTTTTGCCGCAGCTGGAGCAAAACCGATCCGCCGGGTCGATGGGCTGACCGCACTGGGTGCAGAATACCGTTTTACCCTTGCTGGATTTGGCGGCTGTTGAACCAGCAAGCTGTGCAATGGCCGCTTCGATCTGATCTTCAGTGCTAACCTTAGCGATGACCGCTTCGATTTCATCGTCAATCGCCGCGGAAGGGGACACTATGCCGTTTAGGGCATCCAGCTGCCGGAGCGTGTCGCTGGCTTCTGACATGAGCAGGGCTCTCTGAGGTTGATAGATGTCCTCAGGTACTTTGCCGGTTTCAAACTCAAAATCCAGCGATTGCAGCTGCTCCAGAAGGACTTCCTTCTGGTTGGTCAACTGTTGAATGTTTGAGATCTTGCGCTCTCCTCGGGTGGGTGCCAGGAAAGGCTGGGAGAGATACAAGGCCGTTACAATAAATAGAGCGAATCCGAGTAGGATGGAACCAGTAGTCATAGTAATGCTGGCAAGACGCTGTCGTGAAAGGGGCGCCGGCTGATAGCGGCTGACGCCTCTGAATAAACGTCCTGCTACTCTCCTTGGGCCAGTAATTGGTCAATCTTGGTCGTCAGTAGTTGCTCGGACACCGCGCCGATCTGTACGTGGGAGATGACCCCGCGCTTGTCGATGATGAAGGTCTCCGGCACCCCGGTGATTTCATAATCTGAAGAGATGATCGTCCCCAAATCGGGCGCGTTGGGGTAGGTGACATCGTAGTCCAACAGGTATTGTATGGCGTTGGGCTCTACGTCGGCGTAGGTGATCCCCACGAACACCACATCGTCGTTTTGGTATTTGCGCCAGGAAGCTTCCAAGAGGTCCGCTTCCAGCTTGCATTCCAGACACCAGGATGCCCAGAAATTCAAGACAACCACCTTTCCCTGCATGTTGGACAGATTAGAGGCGGACAGGCCTTCCCATTCATAGCCGTTGAAGTACTGCATATTGAATTCTGGCGCTACTTCGCCCGCTTCTGGTCTGGTTTTTGAGCTGTTTAGCAATCCCCATGCCAGCATGGCTAGAATGCCGATAACCACGGTCCAAGAGATGATGCTTCCCCAGCGAACTGATTTGGTATCTTCTGTTGTGACTTCTGGTTGAGAAGTTTGAATAGTTTCACTCATGATGATGTTTTACACTTATTTCTTGGCAAGTTCTTGTTCGATGCGGGCGGTATAATCATCTGCAGCCGGCAGGGTCTGTTCTACCACCGGGCCTGCGGTAGAAGTAGGCGCTTCCTGTTGATTGGAGGCCTTCAAAACTTGCAGATAACGGCTGAAGAAGAAAAGGCCAACAGCGATGGCCACGATCGGCCCTACCCATAGAATGAGATTGAACCCTTTCTTGGGAGGAGAAGCCAGGACCCGATCCCCATATTGATTGGCGAAGTAAGCGAAGATCTCTTCTTTGGTCTGGCCTTCGCTCAATTTTGTGCGAATGAGCTCACGCCAGTCGGCGCAAGCCAGGGTCTCACACACATCCAGCGGGGTGCTTTCACATACTGGACAATAGACCTCTTTGGCGATCTCGTTGACCTGGTCATCATCAATGACTTCTTGAGCCATTGTGGGGATAGCCAGCGCCATCAGGAAAAGAGTAACTAGAAGGACAACTGTGGATCGAGCCATTCGCTTTCGATCCCAAGTAGAAAATTGAATCCTCGACATCGGTAATCTCCCTTAATCCGTTGCCACAACTGGTATGTAGCGTGAACGCTTCGCGGCAGCCATCTTCTGCTCCTGCGGATCCGACCAGGCGGCCACCAGTGTGCCTAAGACAAAGATGAACCCGCCTGCCCACACCCAGTTTACCAGAGGGTTGATGAAGATGCGGAAGGTCGCTTCATTGGCCGCTGTCGGTTCCCAATTGACCAGCAGCACGTAGAAATCTTCGCCGATGGTTTCCCGAGCGTCAGGAATGGTCATCGGCTGATTGGTGCGCGTGTACAGCTCGGTACGGGGGGCCAGGCTGCTGACCAGCTTGCCTTTGTGGAACACATCCACGTGAGCTTCGGTGATCAGAAGATCGTCTGGGCCTGGGTAGCGGGTCGCCTCGTTGAAGAGCATTTCATAATTGCCAATCTCTACTGATTCGCCGCTGCGCAGGTGAATCTGGGTCTCTTCCTGGAACAGCTCCATGCCGATGACCCCAAAGCCCATGATGATGACACCCAGGTGAATCCAGTAGCCCCCGTAGCGGCGGCGATTCCGGGCCATCAAGCGGGAAAAAGCAACGAAG
>JAHEEY010000084.1 GCA_024640485.1 Chloroflexota bacterium
AAACACGGTGGAGCTCAACAGGGTGCCGCCTAGAAGGATGATGATCGGCAGGCCCACCGTGAAAAACAGCGACCCGGCAAAGGTGAGCACACTGGCGGCCAAGGTGGTCCGCATCAGAGTGGAACAAAACATGCCATACAGGGCGAAGGTGACTGCTGACACCATAATCAGCAGTTGTGAGACCAACAGTTCTACGGGCGAGATGCCTCCCAGCAAAAACGCGATGCTCAGCAGCGGGATAGAGGCAACGATCAGCAGCAGCACGTAGCTGAGCGCCGATATCAGCTTACCCAGTACAAAGGAGCTGGCCGGCAGCAGCGTGGTCCGCAGGAGATCGTAGGTCTGCCGCTCCTTTTCGCCGCTGATGGCGCCGGCAGTAAAGGCGGGGCCAATGAAGATCACCAGGATCACCTGCATGCTCAGTACCGCGGCGAAGACAAATTTGCCCGCCAGCTGCTGTTCCGGGCCGTAGCCGCCGCTGGAGGAGGCGAATCCCAAATACACCAGCGATATCAAGCCGCTCATCACCAGCAGAAAGCTGGTCAGGACCACAAACGCCCGCCGGCCGCGCATCCGGCTGCGCAGTTCCTTGATGGCCACGGGATTTCCTGTAATCGCGCTCCAGCGCGTTCGTTTCCCTTTGGGGGAGCTGGCTGCTGCTTCACTCATAGACTCACCTATCGGCTCTTTGTATCAGGGTAAGCCACAACCCGATGATAATCAAGGTATATACAACGACCGGTCCGGCGGTACCCGCGATCGGTATCGCCGTGTCCTGGCCTAACAGGCTGGTCAAGCCCATCCACAAGCTGCTGCTGTTGAACAGCCTCAGCATGATCACCGCGCCGTAGCTGGCTACCAAAGAGATGGTTGCCGAGCGGACGGCCGTGGAGATGACCATGCCGGCCAGGGCGGCAAAGAATATCTCCAGCCAGGGGCGGGCCACGGTCATAATTCCCAGCAGCGGCCCCCAAATCGCCATCGACCCGCCGGCCACGCTGACGCTGCAGGCGATGATCAAGCCCTGCAGCAGGCTGAGCAAAAACAAGACCGGCCAAATCCGAAGCCTGGCCAGCGCCCCCAGCAGCTTGGCGATCAATATCGACGAAGTCGGCTGCGGAATTACTCTGAGAATATCCCAACTTCCCTGGTCGATTTCCAGGCTGATGGCCGGCGCGGTCAGCGATGGTACCATCATGGAGCCGTACAGCGACAGGGCGCTGCCCAGCATATTGGGTATACAAATAAAGCAGTAAAACGCCGTCATGGCGTCGTCGCCGGAAAACAATGCCGGGTTGCTGAAGCCGGTGCAAAGGCCCAGGACCAGCGCCCCCAAGATCACAAAAGGGGAGAAGCGGCTGAGATTGTCATAGAACGGATTCGGTTTGCCCCAGACCCCTTTTTCTCGAAGGTAAATAGGGTTGTGCCGGATCTGTCCCAACCAGCGCCACTGGTCCAGCAGTCTCAATGAACGATTCCCTTGGTCACCTGCATGAATACATCTTCAAGGTCACCGGTCTCTTCCTTAAAAGAGATGATCGGAAATCCTTGAGCAACCAGCCGGCCCAGCAGCTGTGCCAGCTGCTCATCGCTGCCGGAGAAATCCAGCCGGATGCTGTTGGCCGGCATATCGGCATCAAGTTTGGTGTCAATTCCGGCGACATGCTCCTGCTGCAGCACAAATTCCTGCAGCGGGGCGGTATCTCCCAGCAGCTGAACCTGGATCAGCCGGTGAGCGCGCAGCTGTTTGCGCATTTCAGACAAATTGCCGTGGGCGATCAGCCTGCCGGCCTCGATGATGCCGATGCTGGTACAGACGTCGGCAACTTCTGACAAGATGTGGGATGAGAAGAAAATCGTTTTGCCCATATCTTTCAGCTCTCGCAGCAGCTCGCGGATTTCAATGCGAGCCCGGGGGTCCAGGCCGCTGGCCGGCTCGTCCAGGATCAGCACCTGCGGATCGTGAGCCAGGGTTCGGGCCAGACAAAGCCGCTGCTTCATCCCCCGGCTCAAGCTTTCCACCATCTCGTCTTTTTTATGGCCCAAATCCACCAAAGAGAGCAGGTCGCCAACCATGCCGTTGCGGGAAGATGGCGGTATCTCATAGCAGGCGGCAAAGAAATCTAAGTATTCCCACACCTTCATGTCATCGTAGACACCGAAGAAGTCGGGCATGTAGCCGATGGCGCGGCGGACACCTCGGGGATCGTCAGCCACAGAGTGGCCGGCGACCCACGCTTTGCCGCTGGTAGGCTTCAGCAGCGTGGTCAAAATGCGCATCGTGGTGGTCTTGCCGGCGCCGTTCGGGCCGATGAAACCGAATACCGCCCCTTCTTCGATGGTGAGGTCCAACTCCTCCAGGGCGGTCAGGGAGCCGTACTTTTTTGTTAATCCTTGGATTTCAATGATGTTGCTCATAAGTCACCCGCTGTTCAAACTGAAAAATCGGTGCCAGGCTGCTTGCTTGCCCCGGCTGGACGGCTGCCGTCTACGGCAAGCTGCCGGTATAGATAGGGTAGATCTCCCTGATCTCGACCCCGTATCCCAGGTTATCTTCAACTCGCAGCCGGATGGCATGGTTGAGCCCCAGGTATCGTTCCGGATTTCGTATCTCTGTCACGCCCCAATTGGCGTCTTCCAACTGTTCCCACAGCTCTGTGTCCCAATTCCAGGCCATCACCTTCGGCGGCGCCGGTTGGGGAGAGGCTTCTATTTGGGGTTCCAGGGAAACGGCCATGCTGCTGATTCTGATTTCCTGCAGGGATGGCCACGGTTTGTATTCAAAGGCTGCCCAACCACCCTGCAGATACAGGTTACTGATAGAAGCTTGATAAGTGCCGTTTTCCGCTACATTGGTCCAATCCAACAGGGTAATCGGAATGGAGATATCGCTGCCGCTGAGTAGCTGTTGGGTCAAGGGCGCCTCTAGGAAGTAGAGGGTACTGTTTACCGCCCTAAACTCATCGCCGCTGAGGTCAAGTTCAAGTTGAGGCTGATCGGTCCAGGCCACCAGGGTGACGGTGTGTTGGGCAGCCTGCTCCGTGCCGCTGCCCATGCCGCGGGGGCCCATGCCGCCGTCGCTCTCCAACGCCTGCAGCAGCTGCCACCTGGGATACGCCTCCCGATCGTTGTAATAGTCCGCGGTGCCCAGCAGCGTTTCCGCATGGTAAGAGAGGGGGGCTCCGTAGGTGGGGCCGGGCATGTAGATAGGGCCGACGCTGACTGCTGACCCTGTCCCGACGGTGCTGCCGGCGCCTACCACCTCACGGCGTGAGACGCTCTCTCCCGGCCCCAGTGCGCCGATGGCGATGATGTCGGAACCGAAGAGCAGCGCGGCATCTTCTAGCGTCAGGCTGCTGTTGTTCTGGATGTCAGCGGTGAGCACCACATCCGCACCGCTGGCGCTGAGGGTGGCCTTCACCGTTACCGGGATGTTTGCCTGGTAGCTTTCGGCGACAAATGTCTCCATGCCGCTGACATCGACACGGACACCCGACATGGTCAGCTGGCGGCCTCGGCTGATGGCGTCAATCGTGCCGTTGCCGCTCATCTGCCCATATCCCTGTTCAAAGGGGTGGGCCAGGGTGTTTCCGGGGAAGTTCAAATCGAAGCGCTGCCGCTTAGGGGAATACAGCCCCACCAGGCTCTGCACTTTCAGCTGTTCCGCGCCTATCTCCCCATAGCTGACCGAAATCTGGTTGATGATGGTGTTGTTGCCTTTCAGCTGGAATCCGGTGAAATAGGCGGCCACGCTGAAAATGAGCACCAGCGCCGGTACGGTCACCCAGGCCAGCTGCCGCCGGTTCATGCGCTTGAGCACCAAGTAGTTGACCGGGCCGATGGCGATCACATAGACCAGCAGGAATAGAATCAGTTGGAAGGCTGAGGGCATCGCCAGCGAAGGCAGGCTGGTGACCGCTTCGGAGGCGGCGTACCCGTTGACAATGGGGCTGGCCCATACCGGCAGCGTTGGGATTCGCCCGACGACTTCCAGCCACAGCGCCTCGCTGCCGTCCCAATCCAGCAGCGGCGCCAGCGTGGGGTCCAGCGCCAGGAAATAGACACTGCCCCGGCCGAACGGCTGCCGCGCCAGCAGCGGCATCCCGTCTTGATGGACGAGCAGTTCTCCGGCGCGGAGGCTGCTGTTGGTCAATAAATAGGGGCCAGAGTCTCTGAAGGGGACGCCGGCGAATTCACTCAATGCCGGCAGGTCAGCCACCGGTTCGGTGCCGTCCACGGCAACCGGCAGCAGCGCAGCCAGTCCCGCGTTTGTCTTCTGCCATCCAGGGCCGCCGGTTACCACCAACTGACCACCCAAACTGAGCCACCCTTTCATGGCGTCCAGCTGTCCAGCGGTCAGCTGGCTGCTGTCGATGTCGTTGAATACCACTACATCCAACGCGTCCCAGGCGGCAGCCAGGTCGGGCAGGTCGTCTACCCGAAGAAAGGCCACGGACGCATCCGTCCGGCTGCCAACCACTCCTTCCAGGAACGAAAACTCCCCTGGCTCGGGGCTGACGATGCCATAAAGCAGCTGATTAGCGGCCACTGCACTCAGGCGGTCGCTGGTCGCCTGGGCGACCGGCTGGCCGTCCTCACTCAGCAGTTCCACCTCCAGGGCACTGGAGAAGCCTGGCAGATGGACATAGAGCCGGATCTGCTTGTTCGACTGGGTTGGCAGCTCCACCATCGCGTTGTAGACCAGCCGGTCTGTCTGCGAGTTCTCGTTCAAGGTGATGCGCAGTTCTCCGCTGACCGCCGGGCCGCTGTTGGCGACATTGATTTTCACCGGCACTCCATATTCGGACTTGTAAAAGCCGTCATAACCGGCGGAGACGCCCAGCGTAATACCGTCGTCTGCCTGCTGCTGGGCGGCAAGCGGCGCCGGCAAAATCCACAGCCAGCCGCTGATCAGGAGTAGAAGGAACAATGATTTCTTGTCGATTCGAAGTAGGCTCATGTTTAATCTACGCATTATGGAGTGAAAAGGTTCCGCCAGACAGAAAGTTGATTGGCAAGACAAGCCGCCGAGACTCCGGACGGCTATCTGAATTCGATGCCGTATTCATCGATGGGCACGTCGGGGCGAGTCTGCTCGATCCAGGCGACCGCCCGTTCCAACAGCCCGTGAAGGTAGCCGGCATCATTACCCACGGTGACCATGCCGATCACTGCGGTCTGCCACACATCGTGACAGTCGACTTCGGCAGCCGCCAGGTTGAACTGTTTCGGCAGCCGGGCCAGAATCGATTTCAAGATGCGGCGCTTGTCCTTGAGCGATTGGGCCGAACTGAGGTCCAGCTTGACCACACAGGAAGCGATAATCATGAGTACAATTGTCTACCAACTGTGCCAGCGCGCAACCGAAAGCGGATATGGTCGGGGCGGCGACAGTAACCAACGGCCCCTGAGAGTTTTATAATAACTGTACGTATAGTATAAAAGATGAAGCGGCAGGCTTGTTGGATTGGCGGCTGTAAGGAAATATTATGTTACGAAAAGCGGCGTATCTCTTCTTGATACTGTTCTTTGTTTTGAGCTCAATCTTGGTCTATACCGTGATTTCCGGGGTCAACAAGGCTGACAAAGCGGTGGTTCAGCCGATTGGCGAGCTGGTGCGGCAGTTGATCGTCCCGGTCACCCCGGTGATCCTGCCCAATGCTACCACCATCGTCCGTCAGATCTCCGATCTTTCCCGGCTGGAGACCGCCTCTATTGAGCTGGAAAAGGTGATCACTGCCGAGCGAAATTCAGACCTGTGGTGGGGCGCGCTGGGCGAGACGATGGTCTTCGTGGCCCACGGCAAAGTCGTTGCCGGGGTCGACTTCGCCCAAATGAGCGATGACGATCTGCGGGTGGCTGATCCTGAGACAGTCTGGATTCATCTGCCCCAGGCGATCCTTTTCGATGATCTGCCGGCATTGGATAACGAGAAATCGTTCGTTGCCGATCGGGACACAGGGCTGTTGACCAGGGCTGATCCTGAGCTGGAGACCAATGTGCGCCGCAATGCTGAAGAGGCCATCAAAGAGGAAGCGCTGAGCAGCGGGGTGTTGGAGCGGGCCGACATGAATGCCCGGCAGTATATGTTGGAATTCCTCGGCAGCCTGGGATTTACCAACGTGGAATTCTACGATGAGACACCCCCGGTGCCCCCCGCCTTTGAGCAGCCGATTCCCAAAGGGTTCGTGGTCACTCCTGTCGCACCCTAGTTCGATCTGCCAAACAATAGAGATGAAAAGAGCCGGTGCCTTCACGCCGAACGTGTGATGGCACCGGCTCTCTTGATCTTGAAAACTGTGTACAGGCGCGGATTTGGTTCTATCGCCTAAGCTGGAAAACGGATGCCCTAACCGGCATAGCTCCATCCCAGGTCGGGCAGTGTCAGTGTGTCACTGACCTCGCCCTCTTTCAGGATGGCGGCATTGACCGCTTCGCCGACCACGATGACATGATCACCGCCGACATCGACGATCTCTTTCACCCGGCATTCCACGTATGCGGCAGCGCCATCTACGATTGGGCATCCCGTCTCTGGGCCGGTGGTGAACCCGGCCCCGGCCATCTTCTCCGGATTTCGGGCCCGTCCTTTGGAGAACAGCAGCATGGCATCCTGGTCTTCCCGGTTAAAGATGTTGAGTGCAAATACGCGTCCCGCTTCAATGACGCCATGCGTGTACGCTTTCTTCGCCAATCCCAACGCAATCAGACGGGGGCTGAAGGAAACCTGCATTACCCAGTTCGCCACCATGGCGTTGAGGTCATCCCCGTTCTTTGAGCTGATACTGTAGAACCCGTATGGCATTCGTTGTAGGGCATCTTTGATAGGATCATCAGACATAATAATTCATTCTCCTGAGAAAAGCTGTGCGCAACTGCTTCTGAGGCCTGGAGTCGGCCTTTCGAGAACTCCGTGGAAGCATAAGTTGGTGTGGATAAATATTGAGCAGACGATGTTGACGGCCCCGATACTCGTTTTTCTGTTCCTGAAGACCACCGAGATGACGCAGTCCAAAGATGGGGGTCGGGTGGCTGAACTCATTCTATCATAGGATAATATCGCTCACCATGATCCGCATACCTTCGCGCATACCGGGTTTAAGAAAAGTGACACTCTTGACGCTATTGCTGGCGCTCTTCTGGATCAGCCTTGAAGGAGCCCTCTGGCGTGAGGCGCTGCTGGCAGCCTTGTTCAGCCTGGTACTCATCGGTAGATTCTGGCAGCGCCCCGGAGAAGACAGAGTGTTCCAACGGGCCGGCGGCTGGCTGGCTGCGGCGGCGCTGTCCGGCATGGCGCTGGGGGCCGTCAGCGCCAGCCTGCTGCTGCTGATGATGAGCATCAAAACCGGACTCCATGCCCATGGGCCGGAGTTTTCCCCGGCGGAGGTGGCTTGGGCCCTCCGGCAGCCGCCCTATTGGACAACTGCCGGGCTCTGTTTCGGTTTAGGGGTGGGGATGTTGAGTCTGGCGATCGTGAGACGCCGCCGCAGGCGCTAGCTGTCCACCGGGAGCTTCTGACTACTCCCTGAGCCGTTTCTCCAACGCTTTCAACGCTTCTTCCAGCTGGCCCTGGCGAAGGCTGGTGGTCACATCGCCGCGGGTCCGTTCCAGGACGGCTCGCACCGTGTCGGTCCGCCGGCGAAGGCCGCCGGTAATGCTGTCATTGAAGTCGAAGGTGACCAGCAGGCTGTATATCTCATCCATCTGCCCCAGCAGCCGTTCGGCTTCATCGCTGTGGCCGTGGCGGATGATGTCCAGAATGCGGCGGCGCAGTTCGGTTGCCGCTTCCGCCAGCCCGTTGAGCCAGGTATTGTACTCCGCCCCTAATTCTTCCGGCCCTGGCAGCGGCAGGTCCCGGACCAAGGCGTAGGTCAGATTGGCTTCCACGAACTCCTTGATGGCATCCTGGGTATAGCCGGCATGATAGATGCTGGGATACTCTTTGGCGCTTGCCACCATTATCTCGGTAGACGCTTTGGCTTCCGCGATCAGCGCCTCGGCGCCATCCCATTCGCTCCGGTGCACCGCCCGGATCGCCCGGGCGCAGACACTGATCAATTTCCGCGACCGCTGGTATGCCTGGTCGCGCACGCCGCTGGCGGCTTCAAACTGTTCTTGGATCTTTTCTGGCAGGTCGCCTAGCTGTTCCATAACTTAATCTTCCTTGTCGTCTGAGTCGTCGTCATTTTCTTGCTGGGGGAACCTGAAAAATTGGTCCGCCAGCGAAATCTGCTGCGGCAGTTTGATTGCCCCGAACTGCCGCTCATAATTGGCGATGTTTTGGCTCAGGGCGGCCTGCAGCATCTTGGCGTGCATCGGTGACATGATCACCCGCGCCTGAACCGTTCCCCTGGGCATGCGCGGCAGCACCTGGGCAAAATCGATCACCATCTCAGCCGGGGTATGGCTGATGAAAGCGATGTTGGCATACACCGCCTTCATATCTTTGGGGATATCGATTGTGATCCGCTTCGCTTTAGGCGGTGTTTCGGGCTTGTCAGCCGCTGGCGTAGGGTTTTCAGATTCGCTCATGGAATCGCTCCTTAGATAAAACTGATCAAGGGAATGCCGCCGCTCTTCTGTTGGCATGAATCGAACAGCGCAGGCACAAGGAATCAATTTCCCAGCCCAACCTAATCGGTATTCCATCGTATCGTTGGGCTCAATTCAGCTCAGCCTATCAGGGCTCGCGATCTGCGAACGCCATCTGCCAGGCCGTATCAGCAAGCCCCATCCGGAGAAAGAGCCTACCTTTGGTCAAAGATACTATAGTTTAACCCTATTGCAAAATGGGAGGGCGTTGGATTGAGAAGGGGATTTGGGCATGTTACAATGAACATATATCGACGGCGTTTAGCGCCGTGGGACTGGGTAGATGAAGAAATATGAAACCGTTGATCATACAGCCGATTGGGCTCTGCGTGTTTACGGCACTGATCTAGGGGATCTGCTGACCAATGCGGCCCTGGGCATGAGCAGCCTGATGGTCGAGCATTTGGATGACATTCCGAGTCAACTGACTCGTCACTGCGAAATCGAAGGGCACGATGCCGAAAGCCTGTTGGTTGCCTGGCTCTCTGAGCTGGCCTATTTCGCGGAAATGGAACAGCTGGTTTATTCAAGGTTCGCCCTCTCCCAGGTCAGCAGCCAGCATCTTTCCGCCCAGCTCAGCGGCGGGCGGGTGACTGAACTGCAGAAGCATATCAAAGCGGTAACCTACCATGATCTGGAGATAGCCGAGACGGCAGAAGGTCTGCAGGCTACTGTAGTTTTCGACGTTTAGGGGCGGTGTGCCGTCGTGAGGCTCGCCGCCCTACCTATTAAAAGAGAGGCATGATTATGCACAAGAATGATTTTCGGGAAATCACCCCCAACTGCTACGAGATCCCAAAATCCTTTCGGCCCGACATGCGGGTGCCCGCTCGATTTTATGCCGACCGCAAACTGCTGGAAGGTGCCCTGGGCGACAAGAGCCTGGAGCAGCTGGTCAACACCGCCACCCTGCCGGGTGTGGTCAAATACGCGCTGGCGATGCCCGACATCCATCAAGGGTACGGCTTTCCCATCGGCGGCGTGATCGCCACCGAACTGCCCGACGGGGTCATTTCACCCGGTGGGGTGGGGTACGACATCAACTGCGGCGTGCGGCTGCTGGCCACCCATCTTGATCGGGACGAAGTGGAACCGTATCTGAGCGAACTGGCTTCGGCGCTGCAGGCCAACTGTCCCAGCGGTGTGGGGCAGGGCGGCTCCGTCCCCCTCAAGCGGCAGGAGTTGGAGCGGCTGGTCGAACAAGGGTCCAAATGGGCCCTCAAAAACGGATACGCCACCCCGATGGATCTGGAGCGGACCGAGGAAAACGGCTGCCTGGAAGGCGCCGACGCCAGCAAGGTCAGTGATCGGGCCTTCAAGCGGGGCTTGAGCCAGATAGGCACCCTGGGTGCCGGCAACCACTTCATCGAGGTTGACGTGGTGGATCAGCTTTTCGACGAAACCGCCGCCAACCGGATGGGGCTGTTTCCCGGGCAGATAGTGGTGCAAATACACTGCGGATCTCGCGGCTTCGGCCATCAAATCTGCACCGATTACGTCCGCGATTTCCAGCAGGCGGTACACAAATACGGCATCCATCTGCCCGACCGGGAGCTGGTCTGCGCCCCTTTGAGCAGTCCTGAGGGGCAGGATTATCTGGCGGCGATGAAAGCGGCGGCCAACTACGCCTTTGTCAACCGGCAGGTGTTGACTTTCCATATCCGCCGCGCCTTTGAAATGGTTCTGGCTGGCAAAGTCTCCAGCCACCACCTATACCAGATATACGACATCGCCCACAACATGGCCAAGATCGAGAAGCATCAGGTCGACGGCAGGGAATTGGAACTGTGCGTCCACCGCAAAGGGGCGACCCGCGCCTTTGGCCCAGGTTCTGAGGTGCTGCCCGGCGCCTTTCGCGATATTGGCCAGCCGGTGCTGGTGCCCGGCTCCATGGGCACCGCCAGCTGGGTGCTGGTGGGCACCGAAGGCTCCATGGCCCAAAGCTTCGGGTCCACTTGTCACGGCGCAGGCAGGACCATGAGCCGGCGCGCGGCCAAGAAGGCGGTGCGCGGCTCCGATCTGATTCGCAAACTTGAAGCGAGCGGGATTCACGTCCGGGCCGGCAGCATGCCCGGCCTGGCCGAAGAAGCGCCTTCTGCTTACAAGGATGTAGATCGGGTCATCAAAGTGGTCCATGGCGCCGGCATCGCCCGCAAAGTGGCCCGTATTGTGCCCGTAGCCGTGGTCAAAGGTTAGACAATCACATCTGAGTTTTCTTGGCTGGCATGATGCCCGGGGAGGGGAAGATGCAGAGTCGAGGCAAGCTGATTTGGGGAATCGTTGGCCTGCTGCTGGGCGGGGCGGCTGCCGTGGCAGGAATGACCCTGTTCAACCGCACGCAGCCGGCGCCCATCTTGATCTCGCCGCCGGAGCCAACCACGCTGCCGCCGCCCACCGGCACCCCCGAGCCGATTCACGTGTTCATCCACGGGGCGGTGAAGTCGCCCGATGTCTACCTCATTCCCGCTGGCAGCATTGTGGAGCAAGCGATAGAATCAGCTGGTGGCTTCACTGCCGAGGCTGATATCGACGCCCTCAACCAGGCGCTGCCCTTGGGTGATGGGGCGGAAATATATGTACCCACCTTGGCGGAGACAGCCGCTGGAGACAGCCGCGGCCCAGCCTATCAAGGCGTGACCCAGCAGTCGCAAAGCGCCGCGCCAGGATCAAGCGGATCCGGGTCAACCCTGATCAATATCAACACTGCCGGCCTGGAGCAGCTGGATACCCTGCCTGGCATCGGGCCAGCCACTGCCCAGAAAATAGTGACCCACCGGGAAGAGCGCGGCCCGTTTCAGACCATTGAGGCGATCATGGATGTCTCCGGCATCGGCCCCGCCAAATTCAGCCAAATCGAATCGTTGATTACGGTTCAAGGAGAGTAGGCCGGCTGGCCGCCAGCGAAGATCGACCGAGCGGCCGATCCGCTGCCTGGCCAGCGTCAATTGCGCACATCATGCCTCGCGAAAATATTGCTACCACCACCATTGCCCGGCTGGCCAGGATCCCTTTCTGGGCATCCTCCGCCCGCCGTCCCATACGGCCGCCCCAGAAGGCCCTGATTCTAAAAACTTGCTGCCTCAGCCAGGTGATGTTGGCCACCCCGATGCTGGCTGCCCTGGCCAGACAATTTCCCCAGGCTCAATTCGATTGGGCGGTGAGCCAGTGGGCCAGGCCGGCGGTGGCAAGCAACCCCAGGATTTCAGAGCTGATCCATGCCGGTGATGCCAGCTTACGCCAGGCCAGCTGGGTTGAGATCCGGGAGCTGGTCAGCCTCATCCGCCATCAGGGATACGACACCTGCTTCATCCCCAGCCGTTCCAGCCTGCTCTCATTTATCGCCTGGCAGGCAGGTATACCACAGCGGGTGGGCCTCAATCTCAACGGCCGCGGCTTCGCCCATACGGTTGCTGTCAGGCGTCCTGCTGGCATTGTGCATGAGTCCGCCCTTTACCTGGCCCTGGCAGAAGCGGTGGGCGTCAGTCCAGAGATCATCGATGAAGCCGGCATGGAGTTCTACCCGCCGGACCGCGACCGGCTAAGCGTGACCGAACGGCTGGTCACTGAGCTGGATTGGCTGGGAGACAGGCCTCTGGTGCTGCTCCATCCTGGCGGCGGGATCAATCCGCTGCGCCAAGACCCTGGGAAACAGTGGCCTGTGGCCCGGTTCGTGCTGCTGGCCAATCATCTGGCTCGCAAACACAATGCCCAGATCATCCTGGTGGGGAATCAGTCAGACCTGCCCCGGGCCGCAGAGATCGCCGGCTTGACTTCAAGCCCACCGGCGAATTGGGCCGGCAAGATCAGCCTGGGAGGGCTAGGCGCTTTGAGCGAGCTGGCCGACCTCTATGTGGGCAGTGACTCCGGGCCAACCCATATCGCTGCCGCTGCTGGCTGTCCCACACTGGCTATCTTCGGCCCCAGCGACCCGGCCGTGTCCGGACCATTCGCTACCAAAGGGGCGGTTGCCGCGCTGCATACGTCTCAGCCGGCGGGCCCGTTGTTTGATTGGCAGAGAGGCGCAACCGCTGCCGAAGCTGCCGAAGCGGCAGACCGGCTGTTAGGGGCCAAAGTCGATGCGGAATTACGGCCATAGGAAATGAGATCGAGCTCATTTTCCTGCCGGCATAACTATATTTCTGTGCTGATGGATTTCGTAAATTGGGATTGACAGTGTTTGCCGTTTCTGATAATATTCCGCTTGTCCTTGGGGGCGTAGTGTAGTGGTTAACACGTCGGCCTGTCAAGCCGAAGATCGCGGGTTCGACCCCCGTCGCTCCCG
>JAHEEY010000486.1 GCA_024640485.1 Chloroflexota bacterium
CGTTCTTTCTTCTGGATGAACTGGTTACTAATGGCCAGGCCCTATTTGCCGGCGGCACTTTCGGTGAGTTTGGCCACTGCGGCTCGCAGCTTTACACGCTGGCGTTGATCGACAGCCAGCCACAGCCAGACGAGATCATGCTGGACCCGGAGAATTGTCTGACCGATATGGCAGTCCAAGGGGATATTCTCTATCTGGCTGGACGCAGCGGACTGCAGCTGTATGATGTCTCAAATGCGAAGCAGCCGGTTTTGCTCAGCCAATTCAGAAACCCGGACGGCTTTCACGGCGCTGACGGCGTGGCTGTCCAGCAAGAAGTCGTCTACCTGGTATTGGCCGAAGGGCGCGGTTCGACGATCGCTGCCCTGGATTTCTCTGAATCAGGGCCGAGCTTATCCAACGGCACAGTCGCGCTTGAGGCCAACAGTCTGCTAGATCTATATGTCAGCGGGAATACATTAACCGCCTCAGCCTGGATGGGCGGGCTCTCGGTGCTGGATATCTCAGAACCGCTCTTGCCTCGATTGGTAAGGCAGCCGGCTGAAGGGGAAATGTATCCTGGGAGCATCTTCTCAACCAGGATCCATGGGAACATCCTGTACACACCCATCGCTGACAGCGGCGGGATGAGCCAGATTGGGCTCATCGATTTGAGCGACCCAACGGCGCCAACCCAGGCAGCAGTCATCGATGTGCCCAATCCCAGCGCGGAAATAGCCAGCATCGCTTTCTCCGGAGAACTGCTGGCAATCCTGAGCCACGGCAGCGAAACCTGGCTGCACCTCTATGACATCGCCGATCCCCAGTCGCCGCAGCCGGTGGGAGAACTGCTGCTGCCCTACGGCTCAGCGGCACAGATAGAAGCAGTGGGCAGCAGCTTGTATGCCGTGGGCGGCCCAGAGAACGACCAGGAGCTGCTGGCCATTGATATCGCCTATCCACAAACACCCTCGCTGTTGGGTCGCTGGACCCTGCCTGCACCGATTCAAGCGCTGACAGCGGGTGTTCAGGACAGGCTGTACATGACCAGCTTTGATGAAGGGCTTTGGACGCTGGATGTTTCCGATCGCCTTCAGCCAAGAGTAAGCGATCATTTGTCGCTGGCGGGCGGGCTGCCGCGGATCGCGGTATCAGGCGAAAGGATCTACGCCGCAACGTACGACGGCGGCCTGTACCTGATCCAGGCGGCGGAAACAGCGCCCTAGCAGATTTCAATCGACCAACTGGTATAAACAGAGCTGGCTCGTCGACCGGGCCAGCTCTTGTTGTTTCTCTAGGCGCTCTCATGAGAGCCTCACCTGAAGGTTTATTCAGTCTCCCGCAGTTGCAGCAGATCCCATTTGTTGCCATACAGATCTTCGAAGACCACTACGGTCCCATACGCCTCCACCCGAGGCTCTTCCAGAAAACGAACCCCGGCAGCGTTCATCCTGTAGTAATCCCGCCAGAAGTCATCAGTATGTAGAAAAAGAAAGACACGACCCCCTGTCTGATCTCCCACCCGGTTTCGCTGTTCCGGCGTCGCGGCTTTCGCTAGAAGCAGCTGGCTGTCGTTGGCACCAGGCGGAGCCACCAACACCCAACGCTTCCCCTGGCCCAAGTCGGTGTCCTCAACCAGGCTGAAACCGAGCTTTTCCGTGTAGAATGCAATCGCCTCGTCATACGCCTCAACCAGCAAAGCGATGCCGCCGATCTTCTGCTTCATCTCTATCTCTCCCGACAAAGAACGATCTTTGCAGGATTCTACCTGCCCGATACGGTGCGGCAAGTCGCCAACCAACTCAAATACCAAAAACAAAAAGAGCCGTCTCGATAATCGAGACGGCTCTTCAATTCTAAGTTTAGATATCGTATGCGGCGTTATAAGGCAGCGACCACAGCCGGACGGAACTTATATCCGTATACTATCATCCCTTCAGGGCCGTCGGTGCTCAGCTTGCGGGTGACCATTTCGACCGGCATGCCGATATGGATTTCATCTTTTGCCATGTCAGTTAACTGCGCGGTGACCAGGGGGCCTTCTTCCAGCTTGACCAGGGCCACAGTGTAGGGGGCATTCTGCTCAAAGCCAGCGGGGGCGTCGTAGATGGTGGTATAGGAGAATACTTCGCCGGTGCCGGTGAAGGTATAGAGTTCCTTCGCGGGGGCGGCACATTCCAAGCAAACATCGCGCGGGGGGAATAACTTGGTACCGCATGAATCACAAGTTTCGCCAACTAATCTATATCGCTGTTCGTTTAATCGCCAATGGCGTGATACTTCCATAATTACTCAAACCTCTCGCATTTTCTTGCTGACGCAGCAAGCCAAAAAACAAAGACTTAGCTTCTTGCCACATGTAGATTATCCACATAAACGCTCTCATAATCTGTCAGCGTGGTGAAAATCGCTGTCAAAAGCTGTCAGAAGAAAGGGTGGCAGATCCCGCTACTCGAGTACGCCGCCAAAATCACCCTTGACAGCCTTTGGACGGCTGCCTACTCATTCACCCTTAGAATATGAGTGACAGCTGAGGCGCCGTTGCTGCCCACATTTTGGGCCATGCCGATTTTGGCGCCCTCGATCTGGCAGTCACCGGCCGATCCGCGCAGTTGGCGGGCCACTTCGACGATCTGGTAAACGCCGGTAGCGCCGCCGGGATTGCCGCGAGCTTTCAGGCCGCCGAAGGTGCTGATGGGGATCCGGCCGTCGCGATGGATCTGGCCATCGCGGGCCAGCTGCCACCCCTCACCCTTGGCGGCAAAGCCAGCCGCTTCCAACGACAAGGCAGCCATCACGGTGAAGGAATCATGCAGTTCGAACAGATCAATATCATCCGCGGTGAGCCCTGCTGCCGCCAGCGCCCGCTGGACGCTAGTTTCGGCCGCTTTGAGCCACAATAGATTCTCACGGTCATGAAGCGCCAGGGTATCGGTGGCAATGGCGGAGCCGGCGATCCTCACCGGCCGCGGGACCATATCCATCGCCCGTTCATTCCGGGTCACGATGACGGCAGCGGAGCCGTCGCCGCCAGGGGCCATGTCAAACAGGTTGACCGGATCGGCGACCAAGGGGGCCGCGGCGAAGCGTTCCGCTTTCAGCCGATTGCGGAACATCGCCAAAGGGTTGTCCGCCCCATTGGCATGGGCGTTGACACTGAACCCGGCGAAGTCGGCCACGCCGACACCATATTGGTGCATGTAGCGGCGCATCAGCAGCGCCCCAACCCCGGTGTTGGTCAGCCCATGAACCGCCTCGTAGTCGGCATCCAGGCCGGTGGACATGGCCGAAGTAACCAGGTTGCCGGTCTGATCGGTCATCTTCTCCACGCCGACCACCAGCGCGGTCTTGACCAACCCGCTCTGAACCGCCAATACCGCCTGGCGCATCGCCGCGCCGCCGGAAGCATCAGCCGCTTCGATGGTCATCGCCTCCGCGCCGCGCAATCCGGCAAAATCCGCCACCAGCGCTCCCAAATGGCTTTGATGGCTCAATTGGCCAGCCATCATGTTGCCTACGTAGATGGCATCAATCTGGTTTGTATGGGCATCATCCAGCGCTTCCTCAATGGCATACCAGGCCAGGTGGCGCAGCGAGGTGTCCCAGCTTTCTTGTACTTTTGTCTGTCCTATTCCAATAATGGATACGTCACTCATTTGTTATC
>JAHEEY010000085.1 GCA_024640485.1 Chloroflexota bacterium
ACGGCAACCGGATCGGCAACCGTTGCCCAGGGTTGAGTCAACGACGCACTTTCAACCGTATCAACGGACCGAATTGTAGTCTACCTACTCTGCTGATGACCAGTAATGTTTCGGTCCCGGACAACTCTCATCATATAGGGTTATGGAACAGTTTGCGCCTATAACAGGTTCAAGAGGGGCGCCAGCTACCTGCTCAGGTGGTGTATAGACCGGACAGATGGGTAACAGTCGTTCGGGGACATAGGTAACAGGTCAATTCTTTAACATTTTTCATCTCGAATGTCTTTGGTTAGTATCCAATGCTGTCCGAAATATATATCGAATATGCCGACGGTGCTGGTTTCTTCGATAGCCACGTATTCTCGTTTGAACGCTTTGCCGACGTAAACATCCTTGTTGAGTAGGGAAATCCTGCCAGATATATCCACCTTCCTCAACATCTGACCGGAGTTGTAGACGATGGGAGGGAGTTGCTCTGGGAACGGGCGGGTGCTGGGATGGAACCGTTCCGCCGGCGTGGCCATACGGAGGGCCTCGTGAGGGCGTTGGTGGTTGTACATCTCACGCCACTGGTCGCAGTCAGGCTGGCAGTCGGATAAGTTGGTCCATTGACTGCCCTTGAGCAGCTCCGCTTTGAGGGTCCGGTGAAGACGTTCATCTTTTCCAAGGGTTTGCGGATGCCTGGGCGAGGAGAAGCTCACACTGATGCCCAGTCGTAGGAGCCAAGCCGAAAGATGTGTGTAGCAGCGATAGCAGCCGCCGCTCCAAGGAGAGCCGTTGTCCATTAACATCCGCTGGGGAAGACCATACTGGCGAAAAATATCAGACAGGTGCTCCTGGACAGTAACTCCCTTGATGTTATCACAGACTCGAAGACCCAGCAGATAGCGGGAATGGTCGTCCAGTACCGTCAAAGGGTAGCATCGGAGCCCGTCCTGGGTGGCGAAATCCCCTTTGAAGTCCATCTGCCATAACAAATTTGGGGCTGCCATCTCGAAACGCTGGAAGGGGCGGTGTTTCCTTGCCTCGTGCGGGTCGATACCCTGGTGTCTCCGGATGATTTCAGTGATGGTGCTCGGTGCGGGTATCTCGCGCTCTCCTTTTCTAGAAAGAAATGCTCGAATCTTCCGTCCACCCCAACAGGGATGTGCCGCTCGCACCGCCATGACTTTCTCCTCCATCTCGGCATTCGTTCGACTTGGCGACCCGTGCGGCCGTCGGCTCTTATCCAGGAGTGCGGACTCACCCCCTTCGCGATAACGGTCCAGCCACTTGTAGCCACTCCTTCGGCTGATGCCAAACACCCGACAGAGCTGACTCATATTCACATCCGGCTCCATAGCCAGAGAAACAAATTTCATTCGCTCAGAGTACATGTCGCATTCCTTCCAAGGCATGATCTACCTCCACTTGACTTAGATCATGCACCAAAAGTGTTACCCATGTCTCCGAACATGTGTTACCGATGTCTCCGGTCTATATACCCTATGGGAGAGGGCTAGGGTGAGGGTTCTTCCCATCAGCTGAAGATCATCCGCAGGCCGCCCAGGGCCAGGACGAACACCAGGATGCGGCGCAGGCGGTTGGGGTCGACCCGCCGGCTGCCGTACTCGGCGCCGATCCAGCCGCCGGCTGCCACCGCCGCCAGCCAGATGGGCAGCTGTGCCGGCAGGCTGCTGGCGCTGCTGGCCAGCCCGGCCAATCCCGCCAGGGAGTTGACCAGGATGAAGGCGGCGGAGATGCTCATCGTCTGCCGGGTGCTGGCCATGCCGGTTAGCAGCAGAATGGGGCTGAGGAAGATGCCCCCGCCGACGCCCACCAGCCCCGACATCAGCCCGATAACCGCCCCGGCGCTGATGGAAAGCCAAAGAGGGATGCGCCGCTGGGTGTCGGTGTCCGCGGCCTTCTGGGTGCGCCTCGGCAGCAGCCGCAAGGCAGCATACAGCAGGATGATCCCCACGATCGGCTTGTAGGCCGCGCTGGGCAGCGACAGCCTGCCGCCTAGAAAAGCCATGGGGACAGAGGCGGCGGCGATGGGCCAGAACAGCCGGTGGGAGAAGTGGCCGGCGCGGTAGAACTTATAGCTGCCAATTGCCGAAACCAGCACATTCAAAGCCAGCGCCGTGGGCCGCATCAGCTCAGGAGGTAACCGCAGCAGCGCCATGGCAGCCAGGTAGCCGGAGCCGCCGCCAAAGCCCACGGTGGCGTAGAGCATGGCGACGATGAAGAAAATCAGCGGCAGAAAGGTGCTGCTCATAGGTTCCTATTCTGAATCACGATGAACGGCGGCTGGCTGCTGCGCGGCCGGGCCCCAGCCGAGCCCAGGGTCAGCGGGAATTATACGCGGCTGGCCCAGGCCGGGCGAAAATGAGAAGCCTCCTTCGGGGATCTGCGCCATTTCCACTGTCCACCTGCTGCAAATCCCACCGGAAGCCACGGGTTTTGATAAGAAACAGCAATGGATCCCTGTACTTGACGGGGTAAATAAGGTATATTGGATGTCAGATTGCGGCCAGGGCCATTTTGAGTGATGGCCGGCGTACCAAAGAGGGATCGAGATGAAAGACCGACAGTTATATGAAGTGCACGCGGAAATTTGCCGCACCTTAACCCATCCAGTGCGCCTGGAAATCCTGGATCTGCTTCGCCGCCAGGAAATGAACGTCTCCTACCTGGTCGAGGCGCTGGAACTGCCCCAGGGGACGGTCTCCCGCCACCTCAGCTCCATGCGCAGCAAAGGGGTGCTGGTCACCCGGCGTGAAGGCACCAGCGTCTACTACCGGCTTAGCAGCCAGCGGATCGTCAACGCCTACGACCAAATGCACAAATTCGCCATGGAACGATTGGCACAGCAGACAGAAGTGCTGGCGGAATAACCGCCGGCAGGAACAACCCAAACAAGCGAACAGAGCGGCAGGCAGCACCTGCCGCTTTTTTTGTCCCCAGCGGGGGAATCGATCTACCCCTGCGGGGCGCTCTGGTAGCGGCGGCGGGTCAGGAATGCGCCGGCAGCCATCAGCAGGGCCACCAGCCAGGTAGCCAGCTGCAGCCAGACGGAGCGGGCGAAGAAGTTGTCCGAGGCGCTGATATACAGCGTCTTCCAGCGGTAGAAATGGTGCATCACCGGCAGCAGCAGGTAATGGAGGGCGAAGCTGGCCAGCAGCACCGGGAACAGCCCCGGCATGGGCATGCCGGCGATGCGCCGCATAGCGGTCATCACCGCCAGCCAGAAGATGCCTCCCACCAGGCTGATAACCACCAGCCAGCCGATGGGAACTTCTCCAAAGGGGAGGTTCAGGGTTTTGCCGCCCAGCCCCAGGGCCGGCATGGTCAGCAGCACCGGCACCAGCGCCAGCCCGTCGGCGCCCAGCCAGACCAGCTCCGCTGGACGCGCCGCCGCCCAGCCTGCCGGCACCAGCGCCAGCGCCAGCCCGATCAGCGCCGCCGCGGTGCAGGCTGCCGCCAGCCCTGGGGTAAGCACCGGCTGGTTCAGGCTCATGGTGATGATCGGGATGCCGATGATCAGCGGCGGCGCCGCCAGCGCCCACACATGGTTCCACAGGGGGACCTGGAACGACGGCCCCCGTACGCGGGCCAGCGCCCAGGCGGTAACCGTGTAGAGGACCATCACCATGCCGGCAGCTACCAGCCCCGCCATCCAGTAGCGGCTGCTGGTGACCCGGTCGAACGGCTGCGCGCCCAGATGATCGTACAGGAAGATAATGTACCGGTTGGCCGCGGCAAACCAGTAATAGAGCAGCAGCAGGACGAACAATGAGATTGGAATCGCATGGGAGATAGCCCCATGCCAGGCGGCGCGCTCGCGCCTTTCGGCCTGCTGCGCATCAACGTTGGGGAATCTTGCTTGATACATGTTGGTCAGCTCCTACTTACCTCTATTTTAGCAGAAATCGCCCTGGTTTTGGGGGTGACTCGCCTGGCTGGCCCGGGCTGAGCTGAGCGAGCGGGGAGGTGGCGTTCGGGGCCAACCTGGGTATAATTCCGCCGCCAGGTTGGTGGGTGACATCGTCTGCCGGCTGGTTTTCAAGATAACATCAGGAGTGATCCATTGGAAAACGACGAAATAATCCAGCCGGACCTGTTCGGTCTGCGCGAGAAGCAGGAACAAAGCAAGCAAGCGCTGATCGAACGCAACCTGGCTGACAAGGCCGCCGGCATCAAACCGGTGAAGAAACCCCTCTTCGACGCGATTGAGCCGGAAAAAGAGGGCGACGGGCAGTAGCCAGTGGAAACCAAAACGGGCCCTCAGGGGCCCGTTCTTTTGCACTCGATGTCAGCAGGCGGGTGGAGCCGCCCTCAGACAATATCTTCCAGCAGATGCAGCGGCACTACGCAGGCGCCGATGATGCCAGGGCCGGTGTGCACCCCCAGCACCGGTGAGATGCGCAGCGTCTCCAACTTGCCGATGTTGAGCTTCTCTTTCAGCTGGGCAGTCAGGGCGTCGGCCTGTTCTTCCAGCCGGCCGTGGACCACCGAGGCCCACACCGGGCTCTCTTTGGGGTACAGCGCCGCCAGATGATCGCTGAGGGTGCTGACCGCCCGTTTGATGGTCCGCGCCTTGCTGACCGTATTGTACTTGCCGTCCTTCTTGTCCACATTGATGATCGGCTTGATGTTGAGCAGGGCGCTGGCCAACGACTGCACCCGCCCGATGCGCCCCCCGCGGGCCAGGTAGGTGAGGGTATCCAGGGTGTAGATCACTTCCGTCGCCTGGCGGATCTCTTCCAGCCGTTTCAGGATCGCCTCTTTATCCCAGCCCGCCTTGACCGCCCGGGCGGCTGCCAGCACCTGGAACCGCTCGCCTCCGGACAGGGTTAGCGAATCGACCACCTGGGCCAGCCTGCCGGTGACCTGCTCGGCTGCCAGGCGGGCGGAGTTGACCGTACCGCTGAGGCCGGAGGAGATGTGGATCGAGAGGATGTCGTGGCCCGCCTGGGCCAGCCCCTGGAACAGCTCCGAAAAGACCCCCACCGACGGCTGGGCGGTGGTCGGGATCTGCGGCTGCATCGCTTCCAGTTTGTCGTAAAACTGATCGGGGGTCAGCGAGGACGCTTCCACTTCACCGTCAGGGAAAATGATGAACAAAGGCGCCACGGTCACGCCTAACGCTTCTGCTTCAGATGCCGGCAGGTCCGCTGCCGAATCGGTCACGATCTTCATAGCTGTACTCCTGGGCAGCTCAGCCGGCGCCAACGCTGCCGCGCCAGAATTTGTAATTGAGAACAGCGGGTAATTGAGGCCCCCTGTTGAGGCCAATTCTAATGTGATTGGGGGCGTGGTGCAATGAAAGCAGGCGCCCTTAACCACCGTGAAAACAAACAGCGATCCGCGGGCACATGCCGCCGGATCGCTGTCAAAATACTGTTCAGTTTCAGTCGCGCTGGCAAGCCAGCCGGGGCTACACCCAGCTCAAGCGGTACGAGACCTTCCAATCACCGTTTCCCTGAGCGACCTTCTCCAGCTGGCGCATGGCGAAGTAGCTGCCGCCGGCCATATCTACCGCCTTCTGGGAATAGCCCAGGCAGGCTGGGGGCAGCCAGTCGAGAAATATCTCCGGCAGCTCAAAGGTGACCGTGGCGCTCTTGCGGTTGTCATTCTTGACAGTCACGGTGCCGGTATCGAAAAACTGCTCCCACAGCCGGGGGTAGTTCTTGATTACGAAGATGGGGCTGGTCAGCCGGAAAAACACCTTGTAGAGGGTGCTCAAGCTGCGGTCGGCGATGTGCATATACATCTGAGACAGCTGCAGCATCTCCACCGAGTTCAACTCTGCGGTGAGTGCATTGACACCGCTTTTAAACACCGAAAACGGCAGCGGCTGCTCCAGGGTGGCCTCTCGCCACAGTTTGGCGTCGGCCGGGGGCAGTCTGTTGAGCAGCCCTTGCCAGACGGCGTCGCCATATTCCTGGATGATATATTCCTGGGCAAATACGAAATTTAGGCCGTATGCCTGTACTTCTTTCATTTGACTAAATGCTCCCCATATTCGCTGTGCCACGCGTGAATCAAATCATTGTGACTACGACAATATGTTAAGTTAAATTGGGGCATCTGTCAATTCATAGTAAATCTGTACATGTATTGTCTTGGTTTAAGAGGTGTGCGCCAGAAGCCGCTACTCCTGGACGGAGGAAACCCTGGGCAGCAGCACGTGGAAGCAGCTCCCTTTGCCTTCCCCATCCGACTCCACCCAGACCCGCCCGCCGTGATATTTGACGATTCGTCGCACCAGTGCCAGCCCCACGCCGGTCCCTTCGCCTTGAGGGCTCAGCTGCTCGAAGAGGCCGAAGATCCGCTCCTGATGTCGCGGAGCGATGCCGATGCCATTGTCCCGCACCCGGCAGACGACGTTCTCCCCCTCTTCCACATAATCAATTGCAATCCTGGGATCAGGCTGATCTCCCATGAACTTGATTCCATTCTCTATCAGGTTCTGGATCACTTCCAGCAGCCGGGCATGGTCGCCGGTAATCGTGGGCATCTCTGGGGCAACGGTGACCGTCACCTGCCGCCGGCTGATCAACCCATCCAGCATGCTGATCGCCTCTTGGGCCAGGACGGTCAAATTGACCGGCACCAGCGGGTTGGTCACCCGGCCGATGCGAGAGAGCTCCAGCAGATCATCCAACAGTGCCGCCATCTTATGGGTGGCTGAGCGCACCCGCTGGATGTCTGACTGCACATTATCGATCTTGCCGGCGATGGCGTCTCTTTCGATATAGCCCAAGAATCCTTGTATGGTGATCAACGGGCTCTTGAGGTCATGGGAAATGGTATAGGCAAAGCGCTCCAGCTCCATATTTCTCGATTCCAGCTCGTTGATCATCTGCTCCCGCTCGGCGGCAGCGTTCAGCGAAACGGTGACATCGGTGAAGGTGGCGAATACTTGATAAGGAGTCGATTCACCGGGCCTGAACTGGGGGACGGAGCTGACCATGACCCAACGGGTCTGCGGTTCGCCTGGGATAATCAGCCCAATGACTATCCCAAACAGCGGCTCTCCGCTGCTGTGCGATCGGGCGATGGGCAAACTCTCCTTCGATAAAACGTTGCCTTCCTGATCGGTTAGCATCCACCCCTTAGGGAACGGCGCTTTTCCCTGCAGCTGGTCCAAGGTCAGACCGAAAATCTGCTCCAGCGCGGGATTAGCGGAGACCACCGTGCCATCCGGGTCCTGGTAAATCACGCCCTGGACCATGCTCTGGAACAGGGTCCGGTACCGCTTGCTGCTGTCCAGCAGCGCCGCTTCCGCCTTGCGCCGGTCGTCGATCTCCTGACGGGCCTGTTCATGCAGCCGGGCATTCTCTATGGCGATGGTGGCCGCATTGGCCAACGGCAGCAGCTGGCCGATGTCCTCTTCGCTGAAGCCGTTGGGGTAATCCTTCTCCAACTGCAGGACACCCAGAATCTCATCATTGAAGCGCACCGGCACCCCCAAAAATGATCGGATCCAGCCGGTTTCCTCAATGTGGACCCAACCCTCCTCCAGCTCCGTGTCGGCTATCAGTAATGGCTGCCCAGATTCGACGATCTGTTTGATGACCGGCAGATCAGTCAGCCCCGATCGGTAGCTGAAGAGAAACTCCTCAATCCCGGGATAACTTTCGTAACCCTTTGCCCGCACAATCTGATAGCTGTCATCGGTGACCAGAGCGATGCTGGCCGTCTTCGAACCCAACAGCTGATGCGCCTGGCTGACGATCTCGTCCAACACCGCGGCCAGCTCATTATGAGAGACCAGCGCCAGCGTGACATCAGAGAGGGTTTCGGCAAACAGCCGCTCCCGATGTTCCGACTGCAGCAGCCGCTCCAATTCTTTATCAATCGTCTCCTGCCAGGCCAAATCCTGTTGCAGTTGTTCATTCAAGTCGGCCAGCTGGCGGGTCCGCTGAGCCACCAGATAGGAGAGCTGCCCCTGCCGGCGCACGGTGGCGAATACCAGCGAGGTGATCATCGTGGCCACCAGCACCAGTACCAGCGTGAAACCGTCCAAATCGGCGTGGTACATGGATCGCCAGCCGTCAATCGGTACCGCCGAAAATGTCCAGCTGTTGTTGGGCAGCAGCACGTACTGCGTCACCGGATCCTGGTCCAACACCGTTTCAGAGCCATAAAATAGCTGGCCGGTATCGTCCTGCAAGGCGATCGCTTTGCCTGACCGCTGGGTGCTCACCCTAAGGTTTTCCAGTACCGGCTCCAGGGAAACGACGATGCTGGCCAGCCCCCAGTAGTCGCCGCCCACATAGACCGCCTGCCGGGCGATCACCCCCAGCCCTCCCTGCAGCAGCTCGTTGGGCAGGCTGACCACCATGTGCCGGGTGCTGATCGCCTCCAGCGCATCTGCCCGGATGTTGGGCCGGCTGTCATCTTCCGGACGGTAGCCCAGGACACCTTCGTTCCCTTTTAGCGGGTAAACAAATTGGTGGGTGCCGCCGGGGGCCAGAGCGACATCGAGGATGCCGGCGGTGCCAAAACTCAGCCCGGCGGCGTAGGTATCGAACTCCTCCTGAATAACAGCCCCGTTCTGCTCCACCTGGGTTTCCACGAAAGCGCGCAGGCCGCTGACCAGGGAGAGGCGGGAGGCCAGCTGTTGGCTGAGCAGCTCTGAATCCTGGCGCATGGCGCTGCTGAACTCCGCCTGGGCGATCAACAGATAGCGGCCTTCCGCCCAGCGCCGCACCGGCCACATCAGCAGCGCCAAAACGATGGCTGCCGCCGCTGCCCAGAATAGGGCCACCCGAAATGGATTGCTGCGGTTGGCGGGATCGGCTGAAGCGCTGATGCGTCGAGAAAACTTCATAGATAGCCCAGGGATGCGGTCCTATTTTAGTCAGAGGCCGGCGCGGCAGGTCGGGCTCAAATCAGCCCGCACAGGCGCCGCCGGCGGTGCCAGAACACTCTCAAGTATAAGGCAGTCGCCAGACTCTGTAAACCGCGGAGGGGGAAAATCGGGGCGGCAGCGGCGGCGGCAGGACACCGCCGTGGGATCAATCCGTTAACTTCATCACCCGGATCAGCTCCAGACGGCTGATCGCCGCCGTCCTGGGGCCGCGGGGGGCTGCCGGTACCTCGATGATCACCTGGTATCTGCCCGGGCCGCGGCAGTCGCGGGCGATCTGGCGCATCAAGGCGACCAGCGCCGGCGGCATGTCGACCATCTGGTTCTCCGGGGGTTCGGTCCCCGGCTCTCCGGGGGATTGGCCGGCGGGGCTCAAGGGAGCGGCTCCATGCTAAAAGCGCATCTCCCGCAGCGGGTCGGAAGGGGTGATCACCACCGCGCTGCCGCCGCCAGCGATGAAACGCCCCTGACGGTAAAGGGGATCAGCCAGGGCGATCAGCGCCGCCGACAGCAGCCGGTCATCATGCAGCGGCCCGCTGCCGTCTTCCGCGGCCGCGCCTGCCGGCACCCCCCAACGCAGGTGGCGGTCAAACTGCCCCCCAGGCGGCAGTTGGCAGCCGCACCGGGCCGCCTGCTGCCAGAACAGGCTGGCGTCACGGTCTGATTCGTCCGCCTGCCAATAGTGAAAACGGCCGGTTTCGATGAGGGAAATAAACGCGGAGCCCAGCGCCGCCTTCCTGCCGGCGGCGGCGAAGCTGAAGCCGGTGACCATTCCCCGCCCCAGCGCCGCCGCCAGCCAATCGGCGATCCCTTCGCCGACTCCGGAACTGTCGATGAACAAATGGCTCACTCCCCACATCCGCAGCCAGGCCAGCAGCCGGCTCACCAGCGATGGATTGCCAGCGCTTTCCTGGAAATGGCGGGAGCCGTGATCGGTGAAAACGTCCAGGGCCCGGTAGCGGGGCAGCGGCGGTTCGGGGGAATCTCCTTCCGGCGGGATCAGCTGGAAGATGTGGGCGGCGGTGAAATCGCGCCCCGGGTTGTTGAGCGCCGCCAGCCGGTCGGTGCTGGCTTCATCCTGCCCGCCAACATCCACCGCGGCCAGGTAGATCCCCGGCTCCTGCGGGGCGTGCTGCCGGGGGTGGCTTCCCCGCATCAACGCCCGCCGCCGGGGCGGGAACATGCCGCCGTCCCCATCCATCGGCTCCAGGAAATATTCGGCGGCGACGATGGGATGGCGCCGGCCCAACTGGGCAACCTTACCCGCCAGGAAGCGGCGGTATGCCGGGTTCTCGGCGCACACCTGTTCCGGGCTGACCAGAAACAGCCGCCGGACACCGTCCTGCCGCTCGGCCGCCTGCAGCCGCTCCCGCAGCCGCCACAAGGCGTCGTCCCGGCTCTTGACCGTGCCCATGCCCACAAAGGTAGCGTTGTTGGCCGCCCGCATCGGCTGGAACACCGCCTCGATATGGGCCGGGTCCTGCTCCTGCAGCTCGTCGATGATCAGCAGCCAGTGGGCGGTCTCCCCCCGGCTGGCCGCCTGCGGGTTGGTGGAAGTGAAGATGACCGCGCTGTTCCCCAGGGTGCGCCGCCGGGGACTGCCCCCCTTGCCCCACTGCCCCCGGTTCCAGCTGTTCTCCAGCCGCGCTTCCAGCCGCTGGATCCCCCGTCCCAGCCCATCCGCTTCGGCCGCGAAGACCATATTCCCCCCTGTCCGCTGCAGCAGATTGAGCAGATAAACCAGCAGCTGGGCTGCCGCTTCGTTCTTTCCCGACTGCCGCGGAAATACCAGCAAGAATTCCCGCCCCTCCTGGCGCAGCACCGAGTCGATCACCTGGCGCAGCGGCTCCAACTGGTAGCCGCGCAGCGGCAGCCGCAGCACCACCCGGGAAAACAGCTCGATGCTCCCCAGGATTTGCCGGGCTGCCGCCTGGGGCGGCACCGCCGGGGGGCTCAACTCATCAGCACCGTCTGGCCGCTGCCCAGCAGCTGGTCCAGCTGCTCCAGCCGTCCCTGCTGGACGCAGCGGCGGACCAGTTCAGCCGCCCACTCGCCTCCGGCCAGCGCCTCCGGTTCCCAATCCAGCTCCAGGGCGCTGCCCAGCAGCTGCGGGCCGCTGTCGCTGAACCGCTCCCGCAGATCGGCCAGCAGCTGTACCAGCGGCCGCTGGCTGACCGGCTGTTCCCGGTTCAACGGCGCCGCCCTCCGGCAGGCCGCCGCCGCCGTATGCGCCTGCCCCATGAAATAGGCGGGCACATTGGCGCTGACAGCCGGGTAATCGGCCGCCTGGCGGCGCATCAAGATGGGCAGTTCGGGAGAGGACAATTTTCTGCGATTCATAGTTGAACTCCTTTTTCAATGCTTAACTGGTCCAGCGCCTGGCTGACGACGGTGCGGGTGAAAGCGGCGCTGTCTCCTTCCAGGGCGCGCTGCTCCCGCAGCAGCCGGGCGACGGTGTTGGTGCCGGTAAAGAGCAGCCGGGCCAGCCGGCTGTATGCCGCCGGTTCCAGCGTTTCGTCCAGCAGCTGCAGAATGCGCCGGGTGGTCACCCGGGCGGCCTGCAGCTCCCCCTGCAAGCTGGCGCCCTCCTGGCCGCCGGCCACATCGGCGATCTCCTGCCCCGAAAAAGCGGCATGGTAAAACTGTTCAATGCCGGCAGCCGGCACCCAGCCGGCATGGGCGGCACACAGGGGTGGGCGGCTGAGCCGCCGGGCATGTGCCCGGCAAGGCCGTCCCGTCCTGGTAAAGGCTGAGCAATTCATTTCAAGATCGCAATGTGAACGTCTGGCGCGCCGCTCCAATCTGCCGCCGTCTGCCGCCGGCGCTGTGCCGGCGCGGTCCGCGCGAAAATTGAAGCATGGGGAAATAATAGCACAAATGTTCTATACTGTCAAAGAATTGGTACCCGTCATTGCGCCGCGCCGGTTGAGGGATTAATCGGACTGACGGCTGGGGGGTAAGCGAGGGGAATGGGGAGATAAAAGGGTCGAGCCGCACTAACGTTTCCCTTGTAACGCTGCCGCCGGGCGACACCGGAAGCAGCGATACTGGAACGCCCGATTAAGGGCACAAGTTAGTGCGGCTCTAGGTAGGGAGGCTATCCACTAACCCAAAAAAAGGGACTAGTGCCGTCACATTGCCGGCGATGGCGCTTTGCCGCGCCGCGGGCCGCTTGCCCGCTGCCGGTGTCAAATTGTCGTCGTAAATGAGCCGCTGTGATTGCTGAGCCTGGGGCTGCCGGCAGCCGGCCGAAATCCGCCGGCGGCAGGCGAGCGCAAACCGTGACGGATGTGCTCTCAGTCGGCGCCCAAAAAAAGTGCGTAAAAGATGGCCCTGGATGGTGGCATCGCTCAGCTCTAACGCCCTCCTTGCGTTGAAAAGCCGGAGACCGCATCCAAAGGCGGCGGATGCGGGACCTGGTGTTCTGCTGCGACGGTGATTGCTTGCCCCAAAAGGCAGCTGCTGTGGTCGGCTCCTAACCCCTAATCTAGCACAACTCGACCTCATAAGTCAACCGCTTGGGGCGCTTTCCTTCTCCCTGGATCTCTCGGGAGCGCCCGGTACGGTCGCCCGGATGGATCGCGCCTGTAGTAGCGGCCGTTGAAATCATATATAATGGCAGGTATAGACAGCGATTACGCTGAGGGATGGACGGCTGATCCAATGAGCAAATTCCATAGAGAACACCTTACAACTGAGCTGCTGTTGGGGCTGCTGCTGGCTCTGTTGGCGGCATTGGCGCTGCCCGGCAGAAGCTACGCCAAGCTGCCCCCGCGCCCCGCGCCCCGATCCACGCCTACGCCGCTGCCCACATCGGTCCCCGGCGGCTTTATCGGCTTGAGCGCCGCGCCGTCGGAACTGCCTCTGTGGGCCCAGGTGCAGTGGCTGGCCGGCGACGGCCGCTGGTACGACGTCGACGGCTGGGCCGGAGCCCCGGACGAAAGCGGCCAGCTGCGCTGGTATGTCG
>JAHEEY010000487.1 GCA_024640485.1 Chloroflexota bacterium
TGCTGGGAGAAATACCCTTTCAGGCGGAGAGCCGGCGCCCAAAACAGCTTCAGCGGATTGCGGTCAGCCGCCTCTATTTCCGCCGGGCCGATATGCCGCCCCTGCTCCAAGACCAAGACCCGATACCCCTTTTCCGCCAGCCTCAGGGCCGACACGCTGCCGCCAAAGCCGGTGCCAATCACAACAAAGTCGTATGTCATCGCTTTTTGCCCGTTTGATGCTTCACTGTTGGATCGCGGCTGCGATTAGTTATCAACAGTTATACAGGGTTTTCCCCAGAGTTTTCCACAGTTTTCCCCACAGGATGCAGCAGGAATGGGAAGGCAAACCGCTGCAGCCCCATACCTTTGTAGATCATCATTCCCAGCAGGGTTTTCTCTTCCTCAAGCCAGCGCAGTTCATCGGTGATCCGGGGCCAGGGCCAGCGAGCATCAGCAGGATAAACGACCATCAGGCATGGTTTGTCATCAATGCACGAGGGGCGGCTGTAGGCGGTGACAGGCAGCGCCGGATGCAGTCCGCCAGTATCTTGAACCAGATTCGAACCCTGCCCATGAATGTCGAACAGCTTGCCCCACCATCCGTTCAATCCTCCCAGCCGCAGCCCTGGGCCCGCCAGCCGGCGCAGCCATCGCGGGCCGACGAATTCAGCTTGATGATATCCCTCCAAAGCGGCGATCGTGGGTGAACTCAAGGTGCTGAACAGCGGCTTGAACGCCGACAATGGCTTCTGGTTCAGCCGGTTTCCTGCTACCGATTCCTGCATGAGGGCCCTCCTATCAACGGGAACTGTATCGAGATGATACTTGTCCCTGGAAGCCCTTGTCAACCTTCGAACAGAGCAACAGCCGAAACAAATCGGTCTCTACTGCGTAATGAAAGTGTAGAACAGCATCCCACAGGAGAATTTCCGATGGCAGAAGAACAGATTCCGATCAAGATCATCATTCCGGCAGAGGAAGAACCGCCGCTGACACCGGAGCGCCCGCCCCTAAATGTAACAGAACAAGCGCTGACCGTGGGGCGCAAGATTGGCGCCGGCGCCAGGATCGGTACGAAACGGGTTTGGCAGAGCGAGACCCGCAAGAAAGTGACCGGCGGCGTAAGGCGGGGCACCTCAGCCGCTGTCCGAACAGGCAGCCGGACGGTCCGGCGCGCCTTGGTCAGGGTCAGTGAACGGCAGGCGCGGAAAAAGGCTGCCGCGGTTCGCACCCGCATCCAATCGACAGATTGGAAACAAGAAGCTAAGACGGGAACGGCAAGGAGTTTACGCTGGTTGAGCCGCAAGATGTCGCGGATGGCAGACAAGGTTGCTGCCAGCAAGAAACCGCCTCAGGATACTTCCGGCAGCCAGCCGGCCGAATAGCTCTCCCCAGGCTGGCACAAAAAAAGCGGACGGGTATGTTTCATCCCGTCCGCCTGCACTCATCCTCTTCAGCGCCTACCGCTACTTATCATCCAGGGCGGCAATGCCGGGCAATGTCTTTCCTTCCAGCAGCTCCAAGCTGGCCCCGCCGCCGGTGCTGACATGGCTCATCTTGTCGGACAGGCCGGCATTCTTGACTGCTGCGGCTGAATCGCCGCCGCCAATCACAACTTGAGCCCCCATCACAGCCATTTCCGACAACAGAAAAGCGAGCGCATTGGTCCCTTGAGCGAACGACTCGAATTCAAAAACGCCCATGGGGCCGTTCCAGATCACAAGCCGAACCCCCTGAAGCTCAACATTAAATCGTTCAATCGTGTCTGGGCCGACGTCCAGAGCCATCTTGTCCTTTTGTATCCCCCAGATAGGGACAATCGAGGCCGCCGCATCGGCGGAGAACTCGGAAGCAACCACCACATCAACCGGCAGTACCAATCTGTCCGGGGCCATTTTCAGCAGCCGCTTCGCTTCCGGCAAGGCATCGGCTTCCACCAGAGATTTTCCGATCTCATGTCCCTGGGCCTTCAAGAACGTATTGGCCATTCCGCCGCCAATGAGCACTTTATCTGCCGTCTTCAGCAAGTTCTCAATCAACTGAATCTTGTCGGAGATCTTGGCGCCGCCCATGATGGCGATATACGGATGGGGCGGGTTGTCTACAGCCATGCCCAATGCCTGCAGCTCCTTTTCAATCAGAAAACCTGCTACCACTGCGCCCCCCTTGGCCCGGATCTTCTGCGCCGCCCCCTCAGTGCTGGCATGGGCTCGATGGGCGCTGCCGAATGCATCGTTGACGTACACATCTGCAAGCGCGGCGAGTTGGGCCGCCAACTGAGGATCATTCTTTTTCTCGCCAGGCTCAAATCGGGTGTTTTCCAGCAGCAGAACCTCTCCCGGCTGCAATTTAGCGGCAGCCGCTGTCACCGATTCGCCAACGACCTCGTCCAACTTAATCACCGGTCTATCCAGCAAGCCGCTCAGACAGCTAGCCACGGGGTCCATGGCGTACTGCTTATCAGCCGCTGACTCAGGTCTACCCAGATGAGAGCAGAGGATCAACGACGCCCCATGTTCCAGCAGATAATTAAGTGTGGGCAGCGCCGCTCTTATCCGCATATCATCGGTAACCGTTATATTATCGTTTGGGTCTTTGCTGCTCAGCGGCACATTAAAGTCCACTCGAACCAGCACTCTCTTGCCACTGACATCAATATCAGAGATCGTTTTTTTGTTCATAGGTATCAATCCTTCTGTAAATTGGTGCTCCCCTGACTTACGCAGAAACAAGTGAAAAGAACCTGAAGAGTCCCCGGGTAATCTGCTAGCAGAACCCCATGACGGGACGCCGACTCTAGGACTAACATAGCACCGTAATTGCGTTTTCAGTCTGCCATATTATACGCCCAAGTTGCCGCTGTGACACCGTGGTTCATAAGATACTGAGTCGCGTGTCGCCCCCAGACCCCCTCGACATGCCTCCCACCAAAGCGCGCCTCATTCCAGGTTACCTGCCTGACTGGGTCAATGACAAATAACGGATATTGAACTGGGCATCACTGTAGTAGTCTGGCTGGAACTTCAATGCTCTTTCCGTCTGCCCCTCTGGCAGTTGGAACACCAACAACCCTTCAACCTCACCCCCTGTGAAAATCTCAAAGAACAACTCTGGCTCAGGATCGACCACGCGGGCCGGCTCATAGACCTCTCCTGAACTGCCTACTACAGCGAACATCCCGTCACGCACGAATTCACCGTGCTCGCTGAAGCCGATATACCCCACCCGAACGCGCACGATCACGTAGCCCATCCCTTTTTGCGGCGGATCGTTGAATTGATTAGCCTCCAACACCATCCGCCACGCCTCTTCGCCGGAAGTGATCTCCAGTACAGTGACCTGCCAATCCTCTGTTGTGGCGATTTCTCCCAACAGGACTGGCTGTGATGGGTCAAGGCCAGCATCAGTGGGAAGGACATCTCGAAACGCATCAGATGCCGCCGAGATCGCGGCACGTTCCGTCAAGGCCACATAGCGGTTGGGTTCATCGTAGGCATAAACATCGTCAACAATCAGGATCAAATCCCCTTCATTTTGGCGGATTTGATACGCCTGCCACCCTACATTCACCGTTCCGCCAGGAATCGTGCTCTCCAGCCGGGGTGAAGGAGCGACAACGCCAGCATCAAAACTGAA
>JAHEEY010000488.1 GCA_024640485.1 Chloroflexota bacterium
CGTTTTTTGATTGCTTCCGCCTGTTTTCCCGACTCTTCCTGATAAAACGCGCCGACAGCGGCAAAGGCGGTGTTTACCGCCTCAACATACCGATCTGACCAGTCAAGCAGCTCTGCGGGCAAATTTGGCAGGTTTGAGAGGGTTTTGAGCGCCTGCTGCGCTCGCGGCAGCAGGAATCGGTGTTGTAAATCCTGCCAGTTTTGATAGCTGCCCAGCCCGCGCCACTGACCGGATAGGATACGTCCCAGCGACAACTGCTCCAGCAGGGGGCGGTGTTCTACCGCCGGAAGAGCCAAGATGGGCAAGAATTCCTGCTGAAATGCCAGTTCCTGCTCAACCAATCTGTCAACCAAGGTTGACACTTCTATCGGGGTGGTGGGGTAGCTGGGGGGCAGCATTTCAGCCAGCCTGGTCAAAGAATCCCCGTGGAGGGCGTTGAGGGGGCGGTTGATCAACACCGCCAACCCTTTCTGCCGGGCAAATGTCAGCACGCTGCGATCTTCTGATTGGTTTCTCTCAGCGGCACCCCCGGTTTCCAGCAGATTCATGGGCAGTTGGATGATGCGGAAATGGTGCTGGTTGGAGATAGATTCGGCTATCTGCCACACTGTTTCCAGGGAAGTGAAGGTGGGATCGTCGGCTGGGGCGGGAAAGCTGTTGGAGCTGATGCCGTAATATTGGATCCGCCCCCGGGCAGCCTCTTCCTCCAGATGTTGGAAGGCTAGGCGGATACGCTGGTAGTAGCTCTCTCTGGACTCCGCCAGGGGGCGATGCCATTTGTGAGCCCACATCAGGTAGTACTCGGGATTGTGAAGCAGGTAGCCGTCGATGCAGTCCATCCCCAGCCGATCCAGGCTGCGGCTTAGCTGGTCCGCCAGGAACTCCGGATGGATGCAGTGGTCCAGCCCGTCGGCATAGTTGACCACGTTGGCAAAGGGGTTTCCGGCTGCTTTCCGCTGCCGCAGCAGCTGCTGGTTGGCTCCCTGGATATACCCACCTTTGGAGATGATGGTGATCGCCTCGCGGCGGAGGGCGCCGCTGCCTATTCCGGCTGCGATCACCTGGGAGATCAGCGATTCAGATTGGCCGTCGCTGTAATTGCTGCTGGTGTCTATCAGGTTGATACCCTGGTTAAGGGCGTGGGCTAGGGCTTGTTGGTGCATCTCGACGCCCTGGGCAACCCGGTAGCCGCCGAAGCCCGCCTGGCTGACCAGCGGCCCGCCGGCGACTAGTGGGCGGAACGTCAGATCCGGATGATTCTGGGCGAGGTCTGATGTCGCTTCAAAGGTTGCTTTGCCAGGGATCATGAGGCTCTCTTGTGAGTCAGTGTGAATGATTAATGACCGGCGCTGTACTGCAGGCGCAGATGCTGGATGCGGGGGTCGTCCCAGGGCATCAGCTGTCCGCTCCATTCTGCCGGGGCATAGAGAGACAGGATGGCCAAGGCGCCGCCAGGAACCTCCGGCGGCAGCAGTTCCCCTTGCTGATGAAAGCGGAGAAAGCGGGCATGCTGTTCCGGCGGCATGCCGCCGGCGCCCTTGTCTCGGACCACTTCCTGCATGTGAGTGTCGATGATTCCTGGCAGGAATGTAATTGCGGTCACCTCTTTCTCTTCAGCTGCCAACACCTGATTGAAATGATTTAAGCCGGCTTTGGCGGCACAGTAGCCGGACCATCCCGGGACGGCGTTGACCGCCGCTCCGCTGGATACATTGATGATCCGTCCGTGGTGAAGCATGAGCTGGGGGAGGGCGGCCTGGATCAGCATCATCGGGCCCAGCAAGTTGATCTCCAAGTTCTTCTGCCAGATACCCGGGTCGGCTCGACGGATGGGGGCGATGGGTTCGATGGTGCCGGCGCTGTTGATGACGCTGTCAACCCGCCCGAAATGGGTGAGCGCTTCTTCCACTAAGCGATGGCAATCTTCGAGGCGGCTGACATCGCCGGGGACCGCAATGGCATTGCCGCCGGCGTTGCGGATGTGGGCGACGTGTTCAGCTAAGAGGTCGGTAGAGCGGGCATTGAGTACGATGTTGGCGCCAAGCTCGGCGGCGACAAAAGCGGTTGCCGCTCCCAACCCCTTGGATGCCCCGGTAATGATAACCGTTTTCTCTGTCATCAGGCTCTCCTTGCTGCGCGGGTCCGTAATCAGAGGTGGGTTATCCGTGACATCTGACAACGGACGGTTGATGAATTGTTCTCGCTGCCGGGCTGGCCTATCCCTCGCTCGATTCTTTCAGGGACGTGGTCAGAGAGGCCACATCCTGTTGAATCAGGGCCAACAGCCGCAGCATTTCTTTTCTTTCCGCCGCGGTGATCTGCTGTCTCGGTACCCGGGCTAAATGTCCGCGGATCCAATCCAGGCGGGTGATGCCGCTGGCGGATCTGCTTTCCGATCCATCTGGCGGCGGCGGCGAGCCGGCTGCATTAGCGGATTTCTTTCCAATAGGCGATTCGGACTCGAACGAAGAATTGAACGACTGTTCTTCTCGAGGTGGCGAAGGTTTCCGCACCGTATCTATGGCGTCAGCGATTGTCTGGTCAGGGCTCTTCTTGAGCGCCTGGGACAGTTGTTTTGCCTCACTGGCGCTGATCTCTCCGCTCATGCGGGCCTGGTGAAGGGTCGCCTGCTGGGCCTCGCTTAGACCTTGATAGATGCGGGTATCGCGCTCCGTGAGATCGCCGTTTATCACCGCTTCTTTGATGACGTCGGGAAGCTTGAGCAGTTGGATGAGTTGGTGGATGCGCTGCCGCGAATAACCCAGCCGGCCGCCCACTTTGGCCCAAGAGATCTTGCTGGCCCAGGGGTCTCCGCTGGCCTCTGTGTCGATGTTGGTGTCAAGTTCATGCTGCATCAAATCCCGCAGGCGCAGCAGCCCGGCGGCCCTGTCCACGTCATTCAAATCTTCGCGCTGGATGTTTTCTACCAGCTGCCGTACGTAACGGGTGATCTCATCATATGCCCGCCGGCGCACAATGGCGGGGATGGTCTCCAACCCGGCTAATTTCGCCGCGCGCCAACGCCGTTCTCCGTGAACGATCAAATATCGACCAGGGCCAGAAGTGGTCACTTCGATGGGCTGAATAAGGCCGTCTTGCTTGATGCTTTGGCTCAATTCCGACAGGCTTTCTTGGGGCCATGTCTGCCGGGGCTGATCGGGATCTGGGTAGATGGCGTCAATGCGGATAGCCAGCAGCTGCAGACCGGCGGCTTGTTCGGCGTCGTTATCGGCGCTGAATAACGTGTCTAAATCCCCTGTGCGTGGCGCTGCTGGCTGAGCCAGGTTGACCACCGGACGTTTCTTCCGAGCCATATTATCCCTCTCGTGCTATTTCTTTGGCCACCTGCCGGTAAGCTTCGGCACCCGGACCGCCCGGCTCATAGGCCAAGATGCTTTGCCCGGCGACGGCGCTTTCGGCAAAACGAATCGAGCGCTTTATGTAGGTTTTGAAGATGGTCATGCTGTTTCCATACTGCTGGGTAATGGCTTCGGAGATATCGCGAGCCAGAGTTGTGCGGGTGTCCGCCATGGTCAGCAGGATCCCCTCGATAGCTAAATTGGGGTTCAGTTTTTTACGGCGAACCGTTTCGATGCTGGAAAAAATCATAA
>JAHEEY010000489.1 GCA_024640485.1 Chloroflexota bacterium
ATAGTCAATGTTGGGTATAGCCCAGTCAACAGCCCAGAATTGTGGTTGTTGGATAGAGCCGTTGATGTCAAAGGGCGGCCAGAGCTCAAAAGATGGGTTCTGCAGCAGTTGGGTGCCGGCAGGGATGTCGGGCACCACCACTACCGGCAGGTAGGTGATGTATGAATCTGTTTCCGCGGCTTGGGTCTGCTGGGTTTGGGGGAGAACCGCTGTCAGGGCAGCGATGAAGCAAAAAGCGAAAATCAATATCGAACTGCGTCGCATAATCGTTCCTCTCAATGGTCAGGCGGCTTTCCCTGGTGAAAGATCAAGGACAGCGCCGCGGTGAACCATGGGCGACTTTTCCGGACCGGAATCATGTCTGTACCTTAATTATACACAATCCGCGGTGGGTGTGATTACCCGACCTCGCCTTTCAGCTCCTGGCTGGCTGGATCGCTGTTGGACAGGTAAGCCGGCAGGGAGAAGTTGCGCAGCGAGTATCTAGGAAGGTCCGGATCCTCGATGGCATCGTCAAATTGAACCGGAAGTTCTGAGGGGATCAGCTCCGGTTCTGCCGGTGTGGAGAAGATACCCACTTCCGTTTCGTATGTATTGCCGTTTTCCATGGGCAGCGGCGTTTCCACTGGCGGCTGTTCAAACCGGAAGCGTGAGGGCAGTAAGAAGGAGGGGTCGAAGATATCATCCCGATCCAGCCCGGTGGCGATGATGGTCACCTGCATTTCGTTGCGCATCCGGATATCGGTGGCGGTGCCGAAGAAGAAACGCACATCGGGATGGGACACATCTTTGATGATGCCGGTAGCCATTTCGATCTCTTCAACGCTGGCGCCGATGCGTCCGGTGGTGATGTTGACCAGGATGTTCCTGGCCCCGTCAACCGTTAGCCCTGAAAGGGGGGACTTTACCGCTTGTTCTGTGGCTCGCTGGGAACGTTTGATCCCCGCCGCCCTGCCGACGCCGATCATGACCGCCCCTTGCTTGGCCATCACCGAGCGGATGTCGGCGAAGTCCCGGTTGATATCGCCGGGGACAGTGATCACCTCGGTGACGCCGCGGATGTTCTGGTAAAGCACTTCGTTGACCATCTGAAATGCGTCGTTGATGCCGGTACGTTCGTCGACCATATCCAGAAGCCGGTCGTTGGGGATGACGATCAAGGTGTCAACCACCGGCTTCAGGTTCTTGATGCCGCTGTCAGCGGTTAAGATGCGTTGGCTGCCTTCAAACAGGAAGGGGCGGGTGACAATCGCGACCGTCAAGATGCCCATTTCCTGAGCGGCCTGGGCGAATACCGGTGCGGCTCCGGTGCCGGTGCCGCCGCCCATGCCGGCGGTGATGAAGACCATGTCGGCTCCTTTCACCGAGGCCCGAAACTTATCCAACGCCTTGCTGGCTGCCGCGGCGCCTAATTCGGGATTGCTGCCGGTCCCAAGATATCGGGTTGTTTCCCTGCCGATGCAGATGCGGGTCGATGCATTTGATTTGGAGAGTGCCAGGGAGTCGGTGTTGATGGCCACGAAATCAACGCCGTAAATCCCTTTAGAAATCATGTGATTTACAGCATTGCAGCCGCCGCCGCCAACGCCGACGACACGGATTCGCGTCAGGTTGAATGCTCTGTGTTTTCTCTTCATCAATCCCTCCCCTCTGCTACTGTTTTCAACAGGCCAAAGCAAAGACAAACAACCCAATCCCCATTCAAGGATGTCTGCAGCGCTAAAAGCCAATGATTCCGTCAGGGAAAAATCTAGCCGATCAATAAATTGCGATACTACTTATGACAACAGGGGCATACTACAGCAATTCAGATACAGCGTCAAGCGGCTGCTCAAAATGAGCCCTGTGCGCAGCAAGAAATCCGATGCTCTTAGACGCCTCGCATATATAGTAGAGCACCGTCCCCTATTCTTGACAGTTCTCGACAGTTGTTGTATCGTTTTCCCTATACGTTTGTAGTATCGAAATTGAATAACAACCTGATAACATGCATTCCAACTGACTGGTCTTGCCTCGCTTCATGGTTTTCTTTGAACCACCCCGTTGTCGGCGAGCAGGAATCACAGCAAGAAATCCTCGTTGTGGTACCGGCGCTGTCCGGGTCATTGGCTCCCTAAGAACAGGCTTGCCGCTGGCTGGTTAGAAGCACATTGCCCCAGGTATCCTATCAAGGAAAGCTTCGTGACAACACAAGTTACCAATGTAGACAAAAAACTCTTCCTTGGCCGCGTTGAAGAACAGAAGCAGGTACGTGCTGCTTTTGTGGAGCTGCTGGATTCACCAGACCGGGATGAAGAACTGCCATATGTTTGCCTCCTGTATGGCGATGGCGGCATGGGCAAAACCACGTTGGCGAAGCGGTTCCGCGACATCGCCGAAGGGGAGGCTCCCTTTGCCGATTCTTTCCAATATCTGTGGGTGGATTGGGAAGATGAGCGCAAGAAACTGCCTGGGCTGCAAGTGGGGCGCGAGCATATCAGTGCCGATGTTGTGTTCAAGGGGATCTATTCAGCCGTTATCCGCAATAAGTGGGGACGCCAATTCCCGGCCTATCGTAAAGCAATAAAACAGGGAAGTGAGGCCGAAAAGCGGGTCGCCGAAGTGCTTGCCGGCGACGACAGCTGGGACGAACTGGCGGTCCTGCGAAGCGTCGGTGTCGGCGCCATTGCCAAGATCATCCGCACCCGGCTCCCGTTCATCGGTGAAGTCGGCGAACAGCTGGTCCAGACTTTCCTGGAGTCCGGTATCGAAATGGGGGCGGAGCAAGCCACCAAAATTCGAGCCAGCTTGGAAACCTACCTCAGAGCCCAACTCAAACCCAATCATTTCGATCATTTCCTCAACCCCAATGAGCAGCTGGCTATCGCCCTGGCCCGCGGTTTGGAGAAAGTCTCCGCCAAGAAGCCGCTGATCGTATTCCTGGATTCTTACGAGATCGTTGATAGGGCCGATATCTGGGTGCGAGCAGTCATTCGCGCCTCTGGCCCTCGGGTGATGTGGGTCATTTGCGACAACAATGATCTGGTTAACAGCCGCCAATACGGCAACGAATATTTCAAGGGGTATGCCGATGACAGCCCCCGCCGGCTGCTGGCCTACAATATGCGCCCCCTTGCCGTCGACGACATCAAGCTGTATTTCGAGAGTCAGGGCCGGGCGTTCACCGATGCGGAAATCGAGACCATCAGCCGGGTAACCCGGGGTATCCCGCTGGCTGTCCAGACCATCGCCGAGCTTTTGGGGACGGACACGCCGCTGGCAGAGCTGGTCGGCGATCTGTCCGACGGCAGTTTGGGCGCCCAGGTCGTTCGCAAGATGACTGACCGCTACATGCAGCATGTGGTCGCCGAGGCGGACAAGCAGGCGCTCTATGCCCTGGTATTGGCCCGTGGTGATGTCGATATCCTGCGGGCGATGCTCGCCCCTGACGCCGGCAGCAGCTTCAATCTCAATACCCTGCTGCGCCGGCTGGAGCGCGATTACTCTTCTGTCCATGCCAACCGCACCCGCCTCCACGATGATCCCGCCCTCTTCATCCAGGAATACATCAAAAGCGACGTCCGCCGCACCAGTGCCATGGTACAGACCCTCAATGAGCGGGCCG
>JAHEEY010000490.1 GCA_024640485.1 Chloroflexota bacterium
CGGGGCGCCGGTGGTGGCCTGCGCCCTGCCGGGGGTCAGACAGCCGGTGACGATGACCGGCATGGGCGAGGTAACCCCCATCGGCGATCACCAGGCATTGGCGGAGGCGATCATCCGCATCTTGGATGACAAAGCGGCCTATATGCGTTCGCCACAGCTGATCGCCGACAGCTTCTCGCCTGACCAGACCGCCGCTGCCTATGTGGAATTATTCCGGAAGCTGGGCCGGGGCGAAGCCGTAAACAGCCAACACGAGCCCCAGGCGTACGAGCGCCTGCGAGCGATGCGAGACAGCAGCCGATAGCCTAAAAGGAAGTCAGCCCATTGGACCACGCGCGCAATATCAAGCCACTGGACCCCCTATTCGATGAATCAGACGACCTGCTGTGGAAGCATCTGAAGACGCTGCCGGCATTCCGGGGGGTGCTGCGGGCGGTGGAAGCGCGCTTCTACCAGCAGATCGACATCCCCGAACCGGTGCTGGATCTGGGATGCGGTGACGGCCATTTCGCCGAGATGACCTTCGACCAGCCGCTGGCGGTAGGTGTGGATCCCTGGCTGGGGCCGCTGACCAAGTCCTATCGGGCCGGCAGCTACGGGCTGGCGGTGCAGAGCCTGGGCGATGCCATGCCGTTCGCCGACGGCTATTTCGGGAGTGTGATCAGCAACTCTGTTCTGGAACATATCGATCAGGTGGAGGAAGTGCTCAAGGAAGCGGCCCGAGTGCTGCAGCCGGGGGGCAAACTATTGATCACCATGCCCAGCCACCAGTTCACCAACTGGCTGGGCGGGGCGCAGCTGCTGGAGCGTATCGGCCTGCAAGGGTTGGCGGACAGATACCGGACCTTCTTCAACACCATCTCCCGGCACGCCCATACCGACTCCGCTGACGTGTGGAGCGAAAGACTGGCGGCTGCCGGGTTTGGCGTTGAGCGATGGCAATACTACTTCTCGCCCAAGGCGCTGCACGCCCTGGAGATCGGCCATGCCCAGGGGCTGCCTTCGGCAATTCTCCATTTTCTGCTGGGGTACTGGGTTGTAGCCCCATGGCGCAGCAGCCTGCGGCGTACAGAAGCGTGGCTGCGGCCGTTTTTTGAGGAAGGGCCGGCCCAGGAAGGGGCTTACCTATTCGTGGTGGCCCATAAAGTGAGCAACGGCCCGGTGAAAAGCCAGCTCCCCAAAGCGCGCCCGTTTACCCTGTCCGAGCTGCAGGCCAAGGATCCGACGGCGGCGGCCCGGACGGCGGCGGCTGCCAGCAGAGCGATGGCGGCCAAAGCCCGGCCGACGGCGGCAGAGGAGCCGGCTGAACTGAGTGGGGAGCGGGACGAAGGCCCGTTTCTCAGGGAATCGCCCAAGCCAACACCGGGCAGGCAGCTGCCGCTGATCCCGATCGGGCTGCTGCTGGGGGCGCTGCTGTCGGCGATGATCGGGCAGTCGATCGTCAGCGCGCCGCAAGAGAGCCTGGCATCGGGGCTGCGCTGGTACGGCTACGCCCTGATCTGCGGGCTGCTGTTTTTCTGGCAGCAGGGCGTGTTCAAGCTGCCCAGGCCGGGGCTGCCCCGGCTCAGCCGTCCAGCGCCGATAGCCAGGCGGCGCCATTTGATCTGGGGGGCGCTGCTGCTGGCGGCACTGGCGGCCAGAGCCGGCAGCGCGAGCAGCCCGGCGACGGCGATCCTGCTGTGGCTGACCGGCATCGGCATCGCCCTGGCCGCTTTGGGCAAACAGGATCAACAGCCGCTGCCGCGCCTACCGGCTGGAGCGGCAGTGACCGCGGGGCTGCTTTTCTGCCTGGCGCTGGTGGTCCGGCTGTACCAGCTGAGCAGCCATCCATTCATCTTGAACGGGATTGAGGCCAGCATCGGCCTGGACGCTCTCAGCATCAGCCGGGGATCCCTGAGCAACCCATTCGCCACCGGCTGGCTGACCAACCCGACCCTGCCGACGTTCTTGATGTCGCTGCCGATCAAGCTGCTGGGCCCATCGACGCTCTCGGTGCGGCTGCTCTCCCCCTTCGTGGGCGCGGCGACCGTGGCGGCACTGTACGTCGTGGGGCGGCTGCTGTGGAATGAGCGGGTTGGGCTGGTGTCCGCCATCCTGCTGGCCGGATCCCATTTCCATCTCAACTACAGCCGGCTGGGCATGAGCAATATTTGGGACCCGTTCCTGGCGCTGTTGGCCCTGGGGCTGCTGAGCAAAGCGTGGCAGCGGTCGGGGCGGCCCGGCAACAGGGCGGTGTGGCTGATGGCTGGGCTGGCGATTGGGCTGAACGCGTACACCTTCACCAGCGGCCGGCTGCTGCCGCTGATGCTCCTCTGCATGCTGGCGACGGCGCTGCTGTTTGACAGAGAGAGGCTGCGCCGGGAATGGCGCCATATCGCCGCAGCGGCAGCCGTAGCCCTGGTTACCGCCGCGCCGCAGATGATCTATTACGCCGGGCATCAAGATATCTTTTGGGAACGGGCCCGAGCGGTGGGCATCCTGGAAGGGCAGACGAATTGGGTTAACCAGTGGACGGCAGAAAGCGGGCTCAGCCGGGGCGAGGCGCTGGCAGAACAGCTGCGGCAGGCGCTGGCCAGCTTCAACTCGGCCAACGACCACAGCCCGGGCTACAAGCCGGGGGTGCCGCTGCTGGGCACTGTTCCGGCGATTCTGTATCTCTTTGGACTGCTGCTGTCGCTTCTTAGCTTTGAGCAGATGCGCTGCCGGATGCTGTTCTTTTGGGTGGCGATCAGCTTGATTTTCGGGGCAGCCTTGCTGCTGGATCCGCCCAACAGCCACCGGCTGCTCATTGCGGTGCCGGCGCTGGCGCTGCTGGCGGCCCTGGCCCTGGTTGACTTTAGCGAGCGAATCGTTAAACTTCTATCGGGGACTTCTAGCACAGCATCGATACCTCAGTTCTCCAGATTTCTCATGCCGGCGCTGCTCACAGGAGCGATCTTGATGGCGATGAGCGACACGTTCTTCTATTTCGGCCGGTACCAGAACCAGCATACCTTTGGCGACCGGAATACTGAAATTGCCGACGGTGTAGCCAACTACCTGAATTCATTGGACGGCGAGTGGACCGCTTACTTCCACGGCCCGCCAGCCATGTACATCAGTTTTCCGACGATTACGTTCCTTTCCGATGGTTTTGAGGCAGACGTCAATCTGTTTGATGTCGATACAGACGGCATCCTGCAGCCGGCTGGCAGCAGCGACATTGTCCACATCTTCCTGCCGGAGAGAGCGTCTGAAGTCGGCGCCATCCAGCAAGCTTTTCCTGGAGGCAGCACTACCCAGTTTCACGGGTACTTCACTGATCCGCTTTTCGTGGCTTATCAAATAGACAGGTAACCAATCTCGCCTATGGAACATCAAGTCCAAGATCCAAACGACTCCCCCCCTTGGGGAACGCCGGCAAAAGTCGTGGTTGCCGTACTGACCCTGCTTCTCAGCGGGCTGCTGGCCTATCGTTTCCAATCACTGATCGCCCAGCTAGTAGTGGCCGTGATGATCGCCTACATCCTGAACCCGCTGATCGCCTTTGTGAACAAACGGACGACGGTCAGCCGGGGGGTAGTTACCCTGGTCTCCTAT
>JAHEEY010000086.1:0-6850 GCA_024640485.1 Chloroflexota bacterium
TGGCGAAATATACCTTGGTGGCCAGGACCACCTCTTCTCGCTTGGCAAAATCGCGCAGCGCCCTGCCGGTAACCTCCTCGCTGATACCCAACGAATAGAAGTCCGCGGTATCAAAAAAGTTAATGCCCAGTTCCAAGGCCCGCCGAACAAACGGGCGGCTGTCTTCTTCTGAAAGCACCCAGTCCCGCCACTTAGGCGTGCCGTAAGTCATCATCCCCAGACAAATACGCGACACCTTCAAACCTGACTTCCCCAGATTGCTGTACTTCATTTAGACCTCCAACCGCACCCTGATCTTTTCAATTGACAAATTAATGCCGAACCCGCTGCCTATCGACACTACCTGGTGTCCCTGACTGCCTCCAGTCTCTTTCTGCTGCTATTGTAGCATGAGTTGATGTCCCTTTCGGCAGCACTTTATATTGACGGCCGAGCCCCAGGATGGCACTGCTCGATTAGACGCGCGCCTTTTTCGGCGGCTCCTCAGAGGTCGGTTTGCTTCCTGGTATGTCAGCTACTTGCCGCCCAAGAAACTACATAATAAAATCCGTTCATGACTGAAGGACTCCTGCTCAACGGCAGATATCAGCTGCTGGAAAAAGTAGGCAGCGGCGGCATGGCCACTGTCTACAAAGCCCTAGACAATGCTTTGGGCCGTAATGTGGCCATCAAGGTGATGCACCAAAGTCTCACCAGCGATGAGGCATTCTTGCAGCGCTTCACGCAGGAGGCTCACGCTGCCGCCAATTTGACGCATCCCAACATCGTCACCGTACATGACATCGGCCAGGATGGCCAGCGCCATTACATCGTCATGGAATTTGTGGAAGGACGGACCCTGAAGGAATTGGTCCGGATGCACAACAAGAATGGCCAGCTGATGCCCATCAAGCGCACCCTTGATCTGATCATTCAGGTATGCAACGGCATCGGCTACGCCCATCGGGCCAACCTGGTCCACTGTGACGTCAAGCCGCAGAATATCCTGGTCACCCTGGACGACCGGGTCAAGGTAGCCGATTTCGGCATCGCCAGAGCGATGAGCCGGGTCAACCAGCCGTTGGAACCAGATGGCCAGGTTTGGGGAACGCCCCAATACTTCGCCCCGGAACAAGCCGCCGGCAAACCCGCCACGCCTGCCGCCGACGTTTATGCCATTGGCGTCGTCCTATTCGAGATGCTAGGGGGCCGCACGCCGTTCCAGGCAGACACGCCCACCGCGGTGGCCCTGCAGCATATGCATACCCGGCCGCCGCTGGTCAGCCAGTTGAATCCGGCAGTTCCTACCCAGCTGGAGCAGATCCTGCAGAAAGTGCTCTCCAAGGAACCTTCAGGCCGCTATCGCACCGCCGGTCAATTCGGCCGGATTCTAACCACTTATCGGCAGCGCAGCCGTGCCGAAACCGGCCCGCTCTGGACCACGCCGGCAGCCCAGCCCCCATCGGCAGGCACCTATGCCGCCCAGCCGCCTGAAGCACAGGATAATGACTCGGCCACTGGATCCTCACGCGCTGTATCTCAAGACTCCCAACAAAGTACCGCGGCAAGGCAGCGGTCGGTGCCGGCCGTCCCTAACGCCGAACTGAAGACCCAAATCCACCAGAACGTGCCGGCGGCCGACAAGACTGCCATCCGCCAGACCGTCCCGGAACAGCGGTCAACCCCGGCTCGGGACCAGCGGCAGCTTCCCGTCCGCGACAACAAGGTCGCGTCACCAGTGGCCACGGTACACATCACGGCGCCTCAAGGGAGCGAAGACGATGAGTGGCGTACGATTGCCCTCGGATTGACCGCATTGGTGTCTTTGCTTGGATTAATCCCGCTGTGGTATTTCGTTTACCGCGCTTGGGGCGGCTGACCTGCTGCTTGAGTTTGCCGATGCGCCGGCTGGGCATCTGAGACGCCCGGTCTCAAGGCCCCTTCTCACCGCTTTACGACTGAAATCATCGCTCAGCACACTCCCACCGAAGGCCCTCCCCGTTTCGCATGCCACCTCTGTTTCTGCTATACTGAACCTAGGCGAAAGGTTGATAAACCAATGGAAATTCGCAGTGGCGACGACTATCTAGATCCCTGCTTGTTTTGACGGAGGATGTACCGTGAATCCGAGAAAAGCTATCTTGTATTTGATACTGGCCTTCGCGGTCATCGCCGCCTTGTGGAGCTATAACTCGACCCTCCCCCAGCAAAACGAAGTCTCAATCAGCCAGCTGGCGCAGCAGATACGCGAAAATCAGGTGTCTGACATCCTGGTCGACGGCAGCGGACGTCAAATCACCATCAACTACAATGATCAACGGCAGTCAGCGCAGTCGCAGATCAGCGGTGTCTCCTCTTTGGAAGACTTGCTGGGCAGCTACGGTGTCACTCAAGCTGATTATCAAGACGGCAAACCGGCTATCAAATATCAGCGGCCTAGCCAGGTGGGCGGTTGGCTGAATGTCATCGGCATCTTCCTGCCGGCGATCTTGATTGTGGCATTTATTTACTTCATCTTCCGCCAGGCTCAGGGAAACAACAACCAGGCGGTATCATTTGGCAAGAGCCGGGCACGCATGTTCACCGGGGATCACCCCACCGTGAAGTTCTCCGACGTCGCCGGGGCTGACGAAGCCAAGGAAGAGGTCGCAGAGATTGTCGAGTTCCTGCAGGCGCCTGAGAAATTTGTCAGCTTTGGCGCCCGGATTCCCAAAGGTGTTCTCCTGGTCGGCAGCCCTGGAACCGGCAAGACCCTCTTGGCCAAAGCGATTTCCGGAGAAGCCGGGGTCCCCTTCTTCTCCATCGCTGGCTCTGAATTCGTGGAGATGTTTGTCGGCGTCGGCGCCAGCCGTGTCCGCGATCTATTTGAACAAGCAAAGCGGCACAGCCCTTGCATCGTCTTCATCGATGAAATCGATGCCGTCGGCCGGCAGCGCGGCGCAGGGCTGGGCGGTTCGCACGATGAACGGGAGCAGACCCTGAACCAGATCTTGGTTGAGATGGATGGTTTTGACACCGACACCCATGTGATCATCTTGGCCGCCACCAACCGGCCGGACATCTTGGACCCGGCGCTGATGCGCCCCGGTCGATTCGACCGCCGGGTGGTTATTGACCGTCCTGACGTCCGCGGCAGAGAAGCGATTTTCAAAGTCCATGTCCGCGGCAAACCAGTGGCAGCGGGCACCGACATGACCATCCTGGCCAAAGCGACCCCCGGCTTTGTCGGCGCCGATATCGAAAACACCGTCAATGAGGCCGCCCTGTTGGCGGCCCGCCGCGACAGGAAAAGCATCGGTATGTCCGAGTTTCAGGAGGCCATTGAGCGAGTACAGTTGGGCCCGGAGAGAAAAAGCAAGGTGATCAGCCAGGAAGAGCGAGAACTGACCGCCTACCATGAATCTGGTCATGCTATTGTCAGCCACATGCTGCCCAACGCCCAGGCCATCAGAAAGGTGACCATCATCCCCCGTGGGATGGCTGGCGGGGTTACCTGGTATCTGGAAGACGACTCCTATTTCCAGAGCCGCAGTAAGTTCAGAGCCTTGATCGCCTCTGCGCTGGGCGGGCGTGTAGCTGAAGAAATCATCTTTGGCGAGATTACCACTGGCGCCAGCAATGACCTGCAGCAGGTGACCCGCATGGCCCGGGCCATGGTCACCCAATACGGCATGAGCGATGAACTGGGGCCGCGGGTCTACGGCGAGAAACAAGAATTGGTTTTCTTGGGTCGAGAGATCAGCGAACAGCGGGATTATTCCGACGCCGTTGCCGAAAAGATTGATGCCGAAGTGCGCATCATCATTGATGCCGAATATGAGCGCGCCCGAACGATTTTGAATGAGCAGCGCGACAAACTCGATCTGATCGCCAGCACACTCCTGGAAGTCGAGACGCTGGAGGCTTTCGAGTTCTCCGCACTGATGGAGAGCGGAGTACTACCCACATCGAGCGCACCGCTGCCGCCTAAAACACCGACCGCGGGACCAACAGTAACCGCGGAGGAGTGGAAGCCGACAACCAGCCTGGATTTGCCACCGTCCCCTTCACCAGCATAACAGATCCACTATTTATGAGTCCAAATATCTCTGAATTCCTCGCCCTTGTTAACGATGTCTTGCAGGCAAACATCGTTATTTTTGGAACCGCCGTGGTTCTGTACAACACCGGACGTACCCTCCGCGATCCGGTTGTCCGCGCCTTCAGTTCCCTGATCTCCTTCTTCATCATTGTCTATCTCACTGAGCTGCTGGTCAGTCGGACCATTATCTCGTTGTCTACAGAGCTTTGGCTGAGATTAGAGTGGGTAGGGATCAGCATGGTCCCCGCTGCCCAGTTCAGCTTGTCCAGCGCCCTTTTGACCACCACTGGCGCGGCGCCCAGTCGGCGTCGGCTGCTCGGTATTCTAGTTGCCATCGCCGGACTGACATTTACCGGTTTGGCGATCTGGACTGAACTGCTGGTTGTTGAAGTGATCAAGCAGCCTTTGGCCCCTCACCTCTCTGCCGGCCCGCTCTTTTCGATTTTCACCGGCTATTTCTGGCTGGTGACCGTTGCCAGCATTTACAACGCCTGGCGGGCCAGGGAGCGCTGTTTCACCACCGTTACCCGCCGTCGTATGAGCACCGCTTTGGCCACCTTTATCGCCGTGCCGATTGGAGTATTCCCTTACCTGGCCATCAGCGCCGATGCCACCGTTTCCCTGCCGCTGTTGTTTTGGCCGGTGTTGATAGGCGGCAACCTCATCGTGGGCACCATGTTTGGGATGCTTACCTCGCAGCTCATCTACTTCGGGACTGTGTCGCCGGACCGCGTGGTCCGGGTCCGGCTGTACAAGTTCATGGCTAGAGTACCCCTTGCCGGCAGCATCGTCTTGCTGGTGTTCGTGTTGGTCAGCCGCAGCAGTCCTATCCTGGGGCTGCCCACCGAAACCGCGCTGGGCTTCACGCTGGTGACCACGGTGATGCTGGTCGAATGGTTGATCCATCGGTTCAAACGGCCGTTGGAACGCCTATTTCAGCTGAATGACGAGCCTGATATTCGCCGGATTCAACAGCTGAGCGAGCGCCTGCTGACCACCAGCAACCTGCGCCAATATCTGGAAAGCGTCCTGGCAGCCACCTGCGAGCGCCTGCGCACGCCCACCGCTTTTGTGGCCGCTATCACCGCTGATGGGCCCAAGCTTGAATCCGTGGTCGGTCCTCTGGGCACGCCGGATGACCTGCTCGACGGTGCCGATCTGCGCACCTTGACCCAATCCGAAGCGACTTCCGCAGACGCTGAGACCCTGCTGCTGCAGGATGAATTCATCATTTGGAATGATTTCTGGATCAAGCCGTTGTACACCCAGAAGGGCACTGTCATCATCGGCATTTTCGGTGTCAGGGCACGATCAGCCAGCCCTGATTTTTCCGAAGCTGAACTGAGCCTGTTCAAGCAGCTGACCGAACAAGCAGCCAACGCTCTGGAGGATCGCATTCTTCAGCAAGAGGTATTCAAAGCCGTGGAAGGGCTGCTGCCGGAAATCACCGCCTTCCAACAGCGGCTGAGCGCCGCTACCTCTAGCGGCATGCCGCTGCTGACGGAGCCCGGCTCTGGAGAAACCCTGGTCAACGATCCTGAGTTTAACGTGATGGTACGAGATGCCCTCAGCCATTATTGGGGAGGGCCGAAACTGACCAAGAGCCCGCTGATGCGGCTGGAGATTGTTCAACGGGCGGTAGCAGAACACGGCAGCAATCCCGCCAATGCCCTCCGCCAAATCCTGACTGAAGCGATCGAACTGCAGAAACCGGAAGGCCAGCGCAACATGACCACTGCCGAGTGGATACTTTATAACATCCTGGAACTCAAGTTCGTCCGCGGGCAGCGAGTGCGCGATGTCGCCCGCCGGCTGGCGATGAGTGAGTCTGATCTGTACCGCAAGCAGCGGGTTGCTATTGAGAATGTCGCCCGGTCGGTCACCCAGATGGAAGTGGTGGCTCACGGCGCGCCGGTCGCTGAGCCGCTTTCTGAACCGGTTGCGGACACCCCGCCCCAATAATCCCCCCATTAACTCAAAGGCCAACGCTCACATGGATCCATTTCATTACTCCCGAGGGGAGCTTCAATGCGAGGAACTGCCGTTATCATTAATCAGCGCTCAATTCGGCACCCCTACCTATGTTTACAGCCAGACGGAACTAAGTAAGAGAGCCGCAGCCTACCTCAGTGCGATGCCGGAAGGCGCCGCCGTCTGCTATGCGGTGAAGGCCAATGGGAATCCTGCCATACTGCGGCTTCTGGGCGGCTTCGGCCTGGGGGCGGACGTGACCAGCGGCGGTGAGCTGTTCTTGGCCCTTCATGCCGGCATCCCGCCCAGCAAGATCATCTACTCCGGCGTCGGCAAGACTCAGGCGGAGATCGAGTACGCCCTGACCAGCGGCATCCTCGCCATCAACGTCGAATCGGAAATGGAACTGGAACACATCGCCGAGATAGCCGCCGCCCTCGAAATCACGGCACCTATTGGCGTTCGCGTGAACCCCAATATTCCTGCCCAGACCCACCCCTATATCAGCACTGGCATGCGAGAGCACAAGTTTGGGGTCCAACCAGATAGGGCGATGGCGATGATCGCGGCGGCCGCGCTGCATCCCTGGATGCGCCCTGTTTCCCTGGCTGCCCATATTGGCTCCCAGATTACCGACATCGCGCCGTTTGCCAGCGCCTCATCGTTCCTGTCCGGCATGGCCGAGGAGTTGGCCGCCAGCGGGATTCGCCTTTCCCATCTCGACCTGGGCGGTGGGCTTGGCATCAGCTATCAAGGGGAATCGGCCCCTGCCATTGCCGACTGGGTCTCCGCCGTGGCAGGCCCGCCCACAGCCGCCGG
>JAHEEY010000086.1:6860-12641 GCA_024640485.1 Chloroflexota bacterium
GTTGATATCGTCGGCCCTGTCTGTGAAAGCGGCGATTTCCTGGCCAAAGAGCGCAGGCTGCCGGTGACTGCCGCTGGTGGGCTGCTGGCAGTCCTTGCCGCCGGTGCCTACGGCTTTTCCATGAGCTCCAATTACAATGCTCGGCTGAGGCCAGCAGAAGTGCTGGTGAATGGCGCCGAAGCCACGCTCATCCGGCAGCGGCAGTCATACAGCGCCCTGCTGGATGGCTGTGAAGAGTAGCGCCGGATTTCCACCGGCAAACAGTTGATCCAACCACCGCACCTTCAACAGGAATCCTTGCCGACAACCGTCGACAACAGTGCAACATGACCCCAACAGCCATCAGCCTCATCACCCTATCCGCATTCTCCCACGCCTTCTGGAATCTTCTGGGCAAGCGTCGGCAGCCTTCCGTTGCCTTTTTTCTAATAGCCAACGCCACAGCCGCGGTCTGCTTGATTCCCATATTGATTTGGAATTATCAATTGGTCGCCCAGATCTCATGGGGCGTCTGGGGGCTTATCGCCGCCACCGGCGTCTTTCAGGCGGTATATTTCGGCGGGCTTGCCGGCGCCTACCAGAGGGGTGATATGTCCCTGGCCTACCCGCTGGCTCGAGCCGTACCGGTACTGCTCATCGTCGCTGTCAATTTCGCCATCGGCAGAAGCTACCAGATCGGCGCTGGCGGCCTGGTTGGCATGGTGCTGGTCGCCATCGGCTGCATCATCTTGCCCCTGCCCGACTTCAAGCAGTTTCGACTTGAGCACTATCTCACTGCCGTCTGCTTGTTCGCCATGATCGCTGCCTTGGGCACCACTGGCTATACGATATTGGACGACCTGGCGCTGCGATCGCTCCGGGCACTCCCCCAACAGAACGCCGGCGTGGGCGGAACAACGCTGACTTATATGGCGCTGGAGGCGTTGAGCATTACCCTGATGCTCAGCGCGGTGATGGTGGTCAGGCGGCAGAACAGAGCCGCCCTTGCCCAAACTTGGGCGGATCACCGCCTGTACGCCGGTACCGCCGGGCTGATTATCGCCGCCACCTACGGGCTGGTCCTGACCTCTATGGCCTACGTGACCAACGTCAGCTACGTAGCCGCCTTCCGGCAGCTCAGCATTCCTATTGGAGCTATCCTGGGGCTGACCATACAGAAAGAAAAGGGCCATCTGCCCAAACTGGTTGGGATTGGCGTTGTCTTCGTTGGGCTGATACTGGTTGGTCTGGGATAGGCATACGATAATACTCAAGTGCGGAAAGAGATCAATGAATCAAGAAGAAATGGAACGCCTGCTGTCAATCCTGAAGCTGCACGCGCCTGCCGATCCCAAGGAGGCTGCCGACGTCAAGCTGATTCAGCAGATGGCACTGGCAAATCCAGCCATTTTCGATCGTCAGACCTATCCGGGACACATCACTGGATCAGCGCTGGTAGCAGACCCTGACTCCGGACGCTTCCTGCTGCATTATCACAAATCACTGTCCAAATGGCTTCAGTTTGGCGGGCACAGCGAAAATGAAACCAACCCCGCCGACATCGCCCTGCGCGAAGCGGCCGAGGAATCGGGGCTGACGGACCTGGCTTTCTTCCCCCCAAATATGCCGGTGCGGCCCATCGACATCGATGTTCACGCCATTCCGGCCCGGAAGGGACAGCCTGACCACCTCCATCTTGACTTCCGCTACCTGCTGACCTCCAGCCAGCCCGATACTCTGACCGCTGCCGAAGGAGAGTCCGGCGATTTCCGCTGGCTTACCTTCACTGAGATAGAGGCGTTGGGGGCGTTGATCGACCCCGGCTTGCTTCGTTTGATACAAAAATCAGATAAGTTCATAAACGCTTTACGGAGGAAATGATGAGCGTGAAGAAAAGCTTGGTCCTTTTTCTGGTGGATGGGATGAGGCCCGACGGGCTTGCCCAGGCGGAAACCCCTACCTTTGATCGGATGATCGCGGCTGGGGCGTCAACCCTGGAGGCACGAACAGTGATGCCTTCATCGACCTTGCCCTGCCACATGTCACTGTTTCACAGCGTGCCCCCAGGCCGCCACGGCATCGCCAGCAACACCTATACCCCTCAGGTACGCCCGGTGCCGGGCCTGATAGAGACCATTAAGGGGGGCGGCGGCGCCACCGCCATGTTCTACAACTGGGAAGAGCTTCGCGACCTGTCCAGGCCGGATCACCTGGACGCCTCGTTCTATTTCCGAAACGCCTTCACGCCTGAAGGGGATATGGAAATCGCCGATCATGCCATCGCCTGGATGGCCAATCACGAGTTCGCCTTTGCTTTCGTCTATTTCAACTACACTGATTTTGCCGGCCATGCCTACGGCTGGATGTCAGAGCAGTACTTGGCTGGCATCACCAACGCCGATCGATGCATCGGCAGAGTCATCGACTCGCTGCCTGAGGATACGATCCTCATTGCTACCAGCGATCACGGCGGGCATGAGTTCACCCACGGCACTCCCTGCGATGAAGATATGACTACCCCCTTGATCATCAATGCGCCGGCCGTCCGTCCTGGATCGACTATTAGCGGTCCGGTATCCATTATGGACATCGCGCCTACCATATTGGCTCAGCTAGGTATCCCGGCACCAGCTGAATGGAGCGGTACCGCTCTGGATCTGCCAGGCTAGACCGTCCAGGCATCGGGGGCGCTGGCCTTTGAACACGAGGGCAAAGCTTACCGGCTGTTAGCCTCAGATGGTTGGCGGCGCTTTCACGATGTTGAGACACGAAAAAAGCGTGCGGCCGACGGGCCGCACGCTTCTCTTTCATTTCAGGTTTGCGATTTCTGAACCGCCAGACTATTTCTTGCGGAGTGTGGATAGCTTAAACGGCAGATAGAGTGGGCAGAAACTCACTGAACTGGTGATCAAAAATGTGACCGCCAAAACACCCAAAATCACCGCCATCAACCCTGAGACTGCATTTGTTAGCAGCAATACTGCAAAGATTGCCGCAGCCGCCAGACGCAAGATACGGTCAGTTGTACCAAGATTCTTTTTCATCTCAATTCTCCATGCTTTAGATTAGTCGATATTCTCTCAAGAAGCGTGTCCCAGCTTGCCCCAAGCCAACGGCTGCCGGTGATGCCTGCATTGAGAACTATCAATTAGACGAAGAATTTGGCGGAAGGTTACATGTTGGCCGCGAATTGCATTGCCCATCTGCGGGCCTACTTCAAGCACTCGTCGCATGGACACGCTTGCCGCAGCAGTTCCCAGGTATAGATGCCGCTTGAATGGCCGTCGCTCCAGCTGAACTGCAGCGCGTAGCTGCCGGCTGCCTCAACCTTTTCAAGGTTTAGCTGCGGGTCAACCGCATCGCGGACCACCGCCGGATCGGGCGGCGTATCCATATTGGCGTGACCCCCTTTGCATTGGACACAAGGGCATACCGCTCGCAGGCCGGCGAAACTGTAGCTGCTTTCATGGCCGTCGGACCAGCTGATGGTGACAACCCTCTGATTCCGATCCGCTTTAACGCCGGTCGCTTTACTTGAACTCATCTTGGCCTCCAGTCTAGACTGCCGGTCCCGATCACAATTCCTTGGCGTCTGCTTCAATGCCAGACATGAACTCATCAATCAATCCTAGCCCTTTGTCCCAGAATGCAGGGTCCTGCAGATCGACACCCATCGGCGCCAGCAGCGCGTGGGGCCAATCTGAACCGCCAGAGCGCAATACCAGCATATATCGCTCAGCAAAACCTGCTGGCGATTCCTTGTAGGCGGCATAAAGCGCCCACACCAGGAGCTCGCCAAACGCGTACCCATACACATAGCCAGGTTGGGCGATGAAATGGCTGATATAGCTCCACCACAGACGGTATTCGTCCCTTAATTCCACTTCGCCGCCGTACATCTGTTCCTGCGTTTCCATCCAGATGTCTGCCAGCTGATCGCTGGTCAGTTCGCCGTCCCGGCGCCTGGTCTCATGAATCGCGTGCTCAAATCGGTTCAGGGCCAGCTGGCGGAAGATGGTGGCAATGGTGTCAGTCATCTTCTTCATCCGCATGGAGAAGCGGACCTTGGGATCCGGCTGCTTCTCAATCAGATGCTCAAAGACCAGCATTTCGCCGAAGGTGGATGCCATTTCAGCAATTGTGATCGGCGTATCCATCTGAAGCTGCCGTTGTGACCTGGAGAGGTACGCATGAATACCATGGCCAAGTTCATGGGCCAGGGTCATCACGTCACCCATCTTGCCGTTGTAATTCAGGAAGAGATAGGGATGGGAATCCACCGTCATTGGCATGCAGTAGGCGCCGCCCATCTTCCCTTGCTGGGGAGGGGCATCGATCCATCCCCGATCAAAGAACAGCTTGGCCGTGGCGCTGAACTGTTCATCGAAACCGGCGAAAGCAGCCAATACGGTCCGTTCCGCCTCTGGCCAATCGACGTCTGCCTCTGCGCCTTCCAATGGCGCGTACCGGTCGTAATCGTACAGCTGATCTAACCCCAGCTGCTGTCTCAGCAGCTGGTAATACCTGGCAACAAGATCGTACCTGGATGAAACCGCGCTGACCAATGCCTCCACCATTTCATCGGCAACCTGATTAGATAGATTCCGCTGAGAGATCCACTGCTTGTAGCCCCGGATCTTGTCGTGTGACGCCTTTTCCAGCAAGGTCATATTGAAGGTAAACGTGGCGGCATGGGCGCTGTCAACCAACGTTTCGCTGATCGCTTGTGCGGCGATCTGCCGCCTCTCTCGATCTGGGTGGGTCAGCAGATTAAGCGCCTGCGCCTGGTTCATCTCCTCGTCGCCAACATGGAAAACGGCCTTGCTCATCACTTCCGAGTAGTACCGGTGCCACCCTTTGCCGCCGCTCAGAGACAACTGGCTCATGATCTGCTCTTCCGGCTCAGAACGAGTGTAAGGCTGGTTCAGCCGTTCCGTTTCCAGGAAGTGGCGGTACTCAGCCAACAGGGGATCGTTCGCCAGCGCTGCCGATTCCACCGGTGCGTTAGCCCATTCCAGCTCGAAGAAGAGCACTTCCTGCTGTACGGCGCTCCAATGCTCTTCGCTCTTGGCCATCAGCTGCCCCAATGCTTGATCGCCTGTATCCACTGACCAGACCAGGTAGACATACTGCCCAATTCTATTGATCAGAATGACAATCGCTTCATATTCCGCCAGCGCTTCAGCCAGCTCTACAGCTGACAGCGAAGCGATCCTGCCCTTGAACCGCGCTGAAAAGCTCTGGGCCAATTTCCTAGACCGGACCATGTCCGCTTCAATTTGAGGATCGTTGGGGCCTGCATAGATGTCCGACAGATCCCAGCGGATTTCAGCCGAACCGAACTGGCTGTTTTTCGTTGAATTCACGTGTGTTTTCCTTTGTCTCAGCTGGCTGTCGCGGCTGCTGCTTCAATTTTGAGCTGGTGACGACGCCTGCTGCGGATGCCCGCGGCTGAGTTGCCCGGACGTTTGTGATAATGTCAGCCAAGTGACCAGGCTGCCATGACAGGCGCGAGCCTGGTCACTCTGAAGAGCTAACCCAATTGGTTACAGTGAAGCCAGCCGGTCAGTGACTTCGGCTTTGCTGGCTTCCAGCCCGGAAAGCTTCTCTCGCTCTTTCTGTACCACAGCATCCGGCGCCTTTTTGGCAAACGGGCTGTCCAAAAGTTTACTGACCCGCGCGATTTGGCCATTGAGCTCTTCCAGCTCTTTCTCCAGACGCTCTTTCTCTTTATCCAGATCGACCATTCCCGCCAACGGTAGATAACAGCTGATAGGCCCTTGGGTGACTGTGTAGGCCGCC
>JAHEEY010000491.1:0-2336 GCA_024640485.1 Chloroflexota bacterium
TACGGCATCCGCTCGCTGTCCAAGGAATTCGAAACCTCACCGTATACTTTTCTGCTGGACGGCAGAGAGTTATCAGTCAGATATGAGCCAGCCGAATCGTCCTCGGCGATGTTTGGCGGCAACTCCAATTGGCGGGGGCCCATCTGGATGCCGCTCAACTATCTGATGATCGAATCGCTGCAGAAGTATCATCATTACTGCGGCGATGAACTAACCGTGGAAATACCGGTCGGATCGGGGGAATTCCGCAGCTTGAACAAGGTCGCTGCGGCGCTCTCTCACCGGCTGATGAAGCTGTTCCTGCGGGATGAACAGGGGCGGCGGCCCTTTCACGGCGGCGTCGATATTTTTCAAGATGACCCGCTGTGGCGAGACCACATCCTGTTCTACGAATATTTTCACGGCGACAACGGTGCCGGCATCGGCGCCAGCCACCAGACCGGCTGGACCGCGCTGATCGCCAAGCTGATTCAGCAGAGCGGTGGCGGCAGCCCATAGCTGACCGCCAACCTGGAAAACCCTCAAATCATTGACAGCAATAGACTGAACCCAGCCCAACAGGGGTACATCGATTTGCCTGGACACGCTTTACGGCGAGAGGGAGTTTCCAGCAGAAAAGGGGGACCACAATGGACAAACAGATCGATATCGAGATCAAGAAGGCCAGAAAAGGGGACGCCGCGGAATTGGCGGCTGTCTCAGAGCGGGCATTTCACAGCGATATCGACCACGGCGCGCCCGGCCTGGGCGGGCCGCCCGGGTACAATTCGGCCAACTGGCAGGCCAGGCGTATGCAAATAGCCGACTACTACAAAGTCCTGGCCGGCGCCAAGATCATAGGCGGCTTGATCATCCAACGCAGGGCAGCGCGCGAATATGAAGTGGGGCGGCTCTTCATCGATCCTGCGTATCAAGGCCGGGGAATCGGCAGCCGGGTGATGGCGTTTGTTGAGGAAGCGTACCCCCTGACCAAGCGGTGGGTCCTGGACACCCCCGTCTGGAACCAGCGCACCCGACGTTTCTACCGCCGGCTGGGCTTTATGGAGATCCGGGAAGACGCGTCGGGGCTGGTTATCCTGGAACGGCTGATGTAAAGCAGCCTGCTGACCAGCTGGCGCCGCACGTGCGGCAGCGTTTTCCGGTCGGGAAAGCAGTGGTCGGCGAGAACAACCCTCTTGAGATAACCGCTAGAGACGGATAGACTTAGGCGCGGCGGGGGCCCTACCCCGCCCTGCTAAGGCGGCGCAGTCAAACAAAGATAGTTAAGCGAAGGATAGACGCAGCTGATGGACATTGAAACATTCAACATTTACCAACGGGAATCGAGAAAAACATGGGGCGTCATCCCGATGAACCACCCCATCGTTTACCCGACGATGGGGCTGGTCAATGAAGCCGGCGAAGTAGCCGGCAAGGTCAAGAAGATTTTCCGGGATCGGGAAGGGGTGATCAGCGACAAGGACCGCCAGGAACTGAAGAAAGAGCTGGGCGATGTCCTCTGGTATCTAACCCAGATTTGTACGGAGTTGGATTTGACCCTGGAAGAGGTGGCGGAAGCCAACCTGGTGAAGCTGTTCTCCCGATTGGAACGGGGGACCATCCGCGGCGACGGTGACGAGCGATAGGCTGGCGCGGCGCCCTCTCGGATTCTCATAAGCATGTGAGGAAAACATGATCGGATCAATTGCTGGCGACATCATCGGCTCCGTCTTTGAACGGCAGCCGATCAAACACAGCGACTTTCCGCTGTTCAGCCCTGGTTCCACCTTCACCGACGACACGGTCATGAGCGTGGCGGTAGCTTACGCAATCATAGAAGGGGTTGATTACCTGACGGCGATCAAGCAGTACGCCCGGGCATACCCCAACGCTGGCTACGGCGGCTATTTCTACCAATGGATGATGTCGGAGGAAAGCGAACCGTACAACAGCTGGGGCAACGGTTCGGCGATGCGTGCCAGCCCAGTAGGGTTCGCCTTCGACACCATGGAAGAGGTGCTGGCAGAAGCGGAAAAGAGCGCTGCGGTCACTCATAATCATCCGGAAGGGATCAAAGGGGCCCAGGCCACGGCGGCGGCGGTGTTCCTGGCCCGGCTGGGGAAAGAAAAGGATGAGATCCAGGAAGAGATCAGCCGCCGCTTCGGATACGATCTGGACCGCACGCTGGATGAGATCCGTCCCGGTTACCAGTTTGATGTCTCCTGCCAGGGATCAGTGCCAGAGTCGATCATCGCTTTCCTGGAATCGAACAGTTATGAGAGCGCCGTCCGGAATGCCATTTCCCTGGGTGGGGACGGCGATACCATGGCCTGCATCGCCGGCGGCATCGCCCAGGC
>JAHEEY010000491.1:2436-3574 GCA_024640485.1 Chloroflexota bacterium
AACGTCTGGCTGTTCATGCAGCGGCAGCAGGGGTTCGACTACATTCAACAGCCGCTTCCCAATCCGGTGGGCTCGGCAGAGGAGATCCTGGAAGCGTTCTGGCAGGGGGTCACTGAGCGAACCAAAGTGATCTTCATCAGCCATATCACCTCCCCTACCGCCCTGGTACTGCCGGTGGAAGCGATCTGCGCCCGGGCCAGGGAAGCGGGGATCCTGACGGTGGTCGATGGCGCTCACACCCTGGGGCAGATGGATCTGGATCTGGCGGCTGTCGGGGCGGATTTCTACACCGCCAACGCCCACAAATGGCTGTGCGCCCCCAAAGGATCGGCATTCCTCTATGCCCGGCCTGAGGTTCAGCCTCTGATCGAACCACTGGTGATCAGCTGGGGGTGGGGTAAATACCAGTCGCTGTATTTCGGATCTGAATTCGTCGACAAGATGCAGTATCTGGGGACCAACGACCTATCCGCTTACCTGTCGGTACCGGCAGCTATGGCGTTCCAGATGGAGCATGATTGGCCCTCGGTGCGGCGGCAGTGCCATCAGCTGCTGACCGAGGCGTTGGCGGACATGGCGGATTTGACCGGACAGGCTCCCTTCTACCCGTCTGACAACGGCTGCTACCATCAGGTAGCGGTAGCGCCGCTGCCGCCGATCAACGATCTGGCAGCATTCAAAGCAGCGCTCTATGATCGGTATCGTGTAGAGATCCCCACCACGGCGCTGGGGGCGCAGCAGTTACTGCGTATTTCGATCCAAGGGTACAACGACCGAAGCGATGTCGACGCCCTGCTCTCGGCAGTGGCGGCTCTGCTGCCGGAGTTCGCGGCGGCGTAGCTGGTTGCCCGCCTTGGGCTAATTTGATACAAAAACAGGTCTAGACGCGGGGCGGCAGCCCAGATTTAACTTTTTCAGGAGGAGAGAAAGATGTCCGACAAGTTTGACGCGATCATCATCGGGGGCGGCATCATCGGATGCAGCACGGCATTCCAACTGGCCGGCCGGGGGCTGAAAGTAGCCCTATTGGAGAAAGAGAATATCGGCAGCGGCGGCACCGGCAAATCGTCGGCGATTATCCGGCAGCACTACTCCAATGAATTAACCGCCCGTATGGCAAAATACAGCCTGGAGATCT
>JAHEEY010000492.1 GCA_024640485.1 Chloroflexota bacterium
TCCTGCTGCCCCCGGTGGAGCGAGATAATCTTATTTTGGTCGATGGCGGTATCCTTAACAACGTCCCCTTTGATATCGTCCGTGCCCGTGGGGCAACCGTTGTGATTGCCGTTGCTCTGAACAATACGGCCCCCTATGGCACCCCTGAGGAGCCGGCCCCACCGGTAACCGGGGTGGTGTCGAAGTTCTTGAACGTCACTCGCCGCCGCCCGACATTTCAAATCCTATCAACCGTGACTGATATCATCACGGACCAAGCATTTAACGCCCGATTGTCTGTCTCGCAGCCAGACTTATTGCTTCGCCCCAAGCTTGGGGCCATGGGGCTATTCGACTTTCACAACTGGGAAATGGGGGTGAAAGCGGGAGAAGCGGCGGTCAAGGAAGTTGAGGATAGGCTGATCGAATTGATACGAAAATGAGCGACGCGGTAGAATCATCATTAGCCCAATTCGGATAGAGTAGAGAGGAATAGACGCATGGAAGTTCTAGGCATAGATGTTGGGGGAAGCGGCGTTAAGGGAGCGATCGTCAATATTGATACCGGGGAATTGGTCACCAACCGGCTGCGTATCGAAACGCCGCAGCCATCGAAGCCGGATTCGGTCATAGGGGTGATCAAAGAGATAGTCAATCACTTCAACTATCAAGGCCCTATCGGCGTCGGTTTTCCCGGCGTGATAATGAACGGGGTTACCATGACCGCTGCCAATGTCGATGACGAATGGCTCAACTACCCGGCGGCTGAAGCCATTTCAAAAGCGACTGGCTGCCAGGTATATGTAGGTAACGATGCCGACGTCGCTGCCATTGGCGAAATGCGCTACGGTGCCGGCCGCAATGTTGATGGCGTGGTGATGATATTCACTCTTGGAACAGGCATCGGCAGTGCCATGTTCCTTAACGGGCATATCGTGCCCAACGTAGAGATAGGGCATATCTATCAGCGCAACCGGAAGCTGGATGCCGAATACTTCGCCTCAGACAGAGCGCGCAAAAGAGAAGATCTCAGTTGGAAGGAGTGGGGAGCGCGGTTGGACAAATACTTCAAATATATAGAAATGCTATTTTCCCCGGACCTGATCATTATCGGCGGTGGTATCAGCAAGAAGCACGATAAGTTCTTGCACTACATCCAGGTACGGGCAAAAGTGGTGCCGGCACAATTGCTCAATGAAGCCGGGATTATTGGGGCTGCCATTGGAGCAGTTGACCGGTAGAGACAGCCGCCAGCTGGTGTGTCGTGCAGCGCGATTAACGCGGTGAAACGCAAATCCTGAATGAACCCTCTCGGATGGTCACCTGGTCCAGCCACATCTGACCGTCTTTCAGAACTGTGTCGTTAACATACCTTTCGATGAAGTTCCTTAGCCCATTTGTGGAGAAGAAGAGCTGCAGTAGCCAGTTGATTTCGAAATCTTCAATTTCCAAGATGCCAGCATCGGCAGAGACTATTGGCGCGGCGCCGATGGATGCCGTGAGATTGCCGACATCAGCATTGGCGGAAAGATATCCTTCCTCTAATTGAACCTCGATCAAGCCGGACATATTGGCGTCGCGGAGGGTCTGAGCCAGGTTTTGGTTCATCCCGCTTTCCGTTTGATTGATGCAGGTTTGGCCAGATTTCCTGAACACGGTCGGCGCTACCATGGGGCTCAGCGATGGTTCGATCAGGTCGAATACCGCTTCTTCGATGGCGGGCCTGAACAGGAGCAGGTGCAGCCCAGCCAGCATTATGAACACAATGAGCAGCACGACTGCCGCGCGCCCGATATAGCGCAGCAATGTCGAGGCGGCCGATTTGCGTTTGGCCACCAGCTGGCTTCTCGCTTCTGCCAGCAGTTCCGAGGCTAGCTGCCCGCTGCGACTGTAAGCTGCTTGTTCCCGTACTACCTGGCTGAACATCTCTTGTGCTTTCAACCAATGCTGTTTCCGGTACGCTGTCAGCCCGTCATCAAAGCATTGCGCCAATACCGCCTCTTCGGGATCGGCTTCCATAGGGTCTTGGACCGCTGCCAATACTTTCTGGGTATCCGGGAATGCCGGATCGGCGGCAGCTATCTGCGATGCCAGCTGCCGGGCAGAGGAGAGGTGATGGGCAGCTTCCCCATACAGCTTGACCAACTGCTGTCCATCTCTTGCCTTTTGAATCAGCATGACCGTGTCCCGGTAGCCGGGCTCCGCCGCCTGCACACCGAGCAGCAGCTCTAGCGCTTCTTCAAACTGATGCACCTCCAAGAGCTCTACGGCTCGGTTGTAAGCCGCTGAAGGCGAATTGTCGTCCAGGGCGTAGATCGCTTCAGATAGGGCATTGGCTAAAGCCGATCCCGTTTGGTACCGATCTGCCGGGTTCTTGGAGAGCGCCTTAAGCAGTACCGGTTCTACGGGACCAGAAGCCCGCTGGGAAATCAGCGACGGCAGCGGCGGCGTTTCATGAACGTGCATGTACACCACTGAGACTGGCGTATCCCCCTGGAAGGGGACCCGTCCAGTCACGAATTCATAGGCCATTACCCCCAGCGCGTACAGATCCGCTCTGGAATCCACTGGTTCGCCGCGTGTCTGCTCGGGTGACATGTAGGCTGGTGTGCCCAGCGTGGTGCCGGTTTGGGTCAGCTGGGATGCTTCCGACGCTTTGACCAAGCCGAAATCAGTCAGCTTTACCACCCCATCTTCGCGGACCAGAACGTTGCCCGGCTTGACATCTCGATGCACCAATCCGCGGCGATGGGCATAATCCAGGGCTGATGCCAGCTGCCGGATGATGCCGACCGCGCGATCTAGGGGCAGCAGTCTTTCCTTGATGAGGATGTCGTGCAGATCCTGACTGGGTACGTATTCCATGGCGATGAACAACTGCCCGTCCACTTGATCTAGATCCAAGACGCGCACAATGTTAGGGTGATCGAGCAAAACGGTGCGGCGGGCTTCCCTGCGAAAGCGGCGGACGAAAGTCTCGTCTTGGGCTAACTCAGATCTGAGGATTTTCAGCGCCACCTCATTGCCCAGGCTCATATGTTCCGCCCGGTAAACCGTTGAGAATCCACCCTGGCCTAACGGTTCCATTAGACGGTACTTGCCGATGGTGCGTGCAATGCTATTCATGTTGATTTAGCCCCATTTCACCCAGGAAGACGGCGCAGCCATACTGGCGCCCCTCTCCACACTAACACAAAACTGTCTGCAGCTTATTCTGACGGATTGCGTATTCGCTGTCAATGGCAGCAGCTGCTCCTGGCAGGGGTTGTGTTTCGTTCGGTTCATAGTACACTTGAACAATCTTGGACAGTTCCCGAAGGTCACTACCAGGAGTTCACCCGCTGATACGGCATGAAACTCCTTCTGGCTCTCATTAGCTCATACGGACAATCCCACTTACATGTCGGCTGGAATTGCTTTAGTTGAGGAGATAATGTTGAAAACCAAACCTGGGCAGCAGCTCGCTTTTTTACCAGATGCAGATGTGGAGAGCCTGGCTGAATGTTTGGTCGCCTTTGCTAATGGGGATGGCGGCATGGTTGTGCTGGGGCTGGATGAGCATGGACAGCCTGGCGAAACCATTTGGGAA